>CAUTSW010000034.1:0-14296 GCA_963541085.1 uncultured Campylobacter sp. | reverse complement strand
CGCATCACACAAAATAAAAATCACGAAAAATATCCCGATGGGCGGTGGGCTAGGTGGTGGCAGCTCAAACGCTGCGACATTTTTGCGCGAGATAAATCGTGAGCTAAATTTAGAAATTTCGCGTGAAAATTTGATGCAAATAGGCGCAAAAATCGGGGCTGATGTGCCGTTTTTTTTAAGTGAGTTTAAAAGCGCAAATGTTAGTGGAATCGGCGAAATAATTGAGCCATTTGATGATGAAATGCCAAATTTTAGGCTAAATTTTAAGCCTTTTTGCGCAGATACAGCGCAAATTTACTCATGTTTTCGCGCAAATTTTATGAGCACGATCGATGCTTATTTGGCGCGAAATTTAAGTGCGAAAAAGTCAAATGAAATTTTGGCAAATTTTAAAAATTATGAGCTAAATGATCTTGCAAAGCCGTTTGAAAATATCACCGGCGCAAAGCTTAGAGATGATGAGTTTTTAAGTGGTAGCGGAAGCACGACATTTTGTTTAAAAAGCCTAAATTTAGGCACAAAGGAGCGCATTTGAAAGAGCTAGCAAAGAATAAAAAGGCTTTTTTTGATTTTGAAATAATTGATAGTTTTGAGGCGGGGATTGTCTTGTGTGGTAGCGAAGTTAAGGGACTTCGCGCAGGAAAAGTTAATCTAAAAGATAGCTTTGTTCGTATAATTAAAGGTGAGATGTTTTTGCTGGGGGCGCATATTGGTTTTTTGGCAAATACAAACGCTTTTTTTCGCCCTGATGAGCGCGCTCCACGCAAACTTTTAATGCACCGCGCGCAAATCGATAGGCTTTTTGGCAAAGTCTCACAAGATGGGCTTACGCTTGTTGTTACGCGCCTTTATTTAAACGATAAAAACCGCGTAAAAGCGAGTGTCGCGCTAGCAAAAGGCAAAAATCTCCACGATAAACGCGAGACAATCAAAAGGCGTGAAGCTGACCGCGAAGCAAAGAGCGCGATGAAAAATTATAAGTAAAATTTGGTTTTAAAATTTGGATGAAATTTTAAAACCCAGCGCGCGATGTTGAAAAATTTTAAAAAAAGGAATTTAATTTGAAAAAAATAATTTTTACAGCGTTGATTTTAACGCTTGGGATTTTTGGTTGTGGTGGCGAAAATAGCGAGAATAAAGAGGCAAATTTTGCCAACACAGAAGGGATTAAGCCCTATAATGTGGGGGAAAAATTTAAATTAAAGAGCGTTTTTGGCAATGAAATTGAGATTGAGCGTGTGCAAAATGGCTTTAAAATCGTCGGGAGTGATAAAATTTTGATGTTTGATGTTTTTGGCACTTTTTGCCCGCCATGCCAAAAAGAAGCCGCGCAATTAACGGAGTTTCAAAAAGAGAATAAAGATAAATTTACGCTCATAGCTTTTAGTTTTTATGAGACGCTAAGCGATAGTGAAATAATCGAGCAGTTTGCGAAAAAATACAACGCCTATTATTTTATCGTAGCTTCGGATAATCCGCACTCTGAGCGCATTGTCGAGCAAATTTTAAAAGACATAGATTATCATAATGCTCTAGCACTTCCGTTTAAGGTAGTCTATAAAAACGGCGCACCACAAAAGCTAACCGACATAAGTGGCGCAGATGATCCAAACGGCACAAATTACTATTTAGGCGAATTAAAATATGATATTTTGAAGCGAGATTTTGAGCGAATTTTGGCAAATTAGGCGAAATTTAAAGCAAATTTTAAGTGCTAATTTAGAACAAATTTGGTGGATTTTGACAAAATTAAGAGATAATTCAACTCTTTTTTGTAAAATCTGCGGATTATTTTATTTTGAAAGGATACAAAATGGCAAACATAGGTGTAGTTTTTGGTTCAAATGCAGGAGACGCGCAAAAAGTAGCTGAGTATATTGGCGCGAAATTTAATAGTGATATAGTCAATGCAAAGGAGCTTTGCGTTGATTTTTTAAACGCGCACGATAAGTTGATTTTTGTCGCTTCTACGCATAAAGTGGGCGAGTTGCAAAACGATTTTAAAGCAAAATTGGAGCTAATTTCTGGCTTTGATTTTAGTGGTAAAACTCTCGCTTTAGTGGGCGTTGGCGGTTCAGTAAAACATCCTAATGATTTTAATAGCGGTTTGGCTGAGTTTTTGCCGGCTATAAAAGGCGCAAAATTGATCGGCGAAACACCAGTTGATGAAGAGTATAAATTCAATAAATCAAATGCTATCGTAGATGGCAAATTTATCGGGCTTATTACTGATGTTAAAGTAAGTGATGCTTGGATGAAACGCGCCGATGCTTGGGTAGAGCAAATTAAGGGCGAATTTTAAGTTGCTGTTAAAAGCTGTGATGTATCTTTATCACAGCTTTTTGATTAATATAATTTTCTAAATTTAAACGAATAGATAAATGCCATTAAACATAAACCGCTAGCTATAAACATTGTCTGAGTAAAGCCTAAAAATTCTGCGATAAACATTCCTGCATAAAACCCGATAAACTGAAAAATCATTCCAAAACTACCTTGTATTGCATATTGGCTCTCTGGTAAATTTGAAATTTTTTGCATCATCATCGTTGTTAGCGCGACTTGTTGTGAAGTATATAGCCCAAACATCAATATGCAAATAATTACAACTGCGCCATAATTATTAAGCCCATAAAGCGGTAAAAGCGGAGAAAAAACAACAAAAATTTTAACAAAAAGCAGCCAAATAAGAACGTTTTTTTCACCAAATTTGCGCGATAAAAGCAAGATTAAATAACTAGCAAAAGCACCACCAGCTATACCAAAAATATGCGTTGCCATTGCAATATCACTAAGGTTCCATCCTGCATCTAATAAAATAGGAGTAATTAAAGCAAAACTCATGCAAATTCCAATAGCTTGTAAAAATATAAATCCAAGCCAAGCTTTTTTATCTTTAAAAAAAATCAAAAGCGTGTGATAATGCGCTTTTATACAAAATTTCGAGTTGTTTATATCTAAATTTTTAACTATTTGTGTCTTATTTTCTTTAAAAAATATCGTTAAAATCATAGTTAAACAAGCAAAACAAAACAAAAAATACAAAGCGGCAATCCAACCAAAATAATCAAAAAATATTATTGCCACACCCGCTCCAAGAGCGTGTCCTATCAAAACTCCATTCATTTTTGCAGCATTTGCTAAGCCTAAATTACCGCGCGATACTTTAAAAATTAAAGCACCATTTGCTGTATCTTGCGTGGAATTTAAAAAACTGATAAAAATTGCAATTAGCACGATTTGAGCTAAATTAATTTCTACTTCCAAATAGCTCACAGTCACTAGTGCTAAAAGTGTTAATATCTGAGTCATGATTATAAATTTTTTATAAATTCCGCCCATTTTAATAACCAAAAGACCAACAAAAGGCGCCCAAATAAACTTAACAGCCCAAAAAAATCCCAAAAAATACAATAATCCAACTTTGTGTAGATCTCCGCCATTTTTTCGCAAAATGCTAGCAAGTCCTTCGCTAAAAAATCCAACACATAAGTATTGTGTTGCATTTAGCATTGTTATTAAAATTACGCCATAAAATCCTATTTGACGTAAATTTTTAAAATTTAAATTTTTATTTTTCAATATAAAAATCCTTTTTATAATAATCTTAAATTTAACATCAAACATTAGCAATTAGTAACGCGCCAAGTTTTAGCCAAATTTTGAGATGCCCACATTTGAGCATATTTTCCACCCAAATTTAGTAACTCTTCATGCTTGCCACGCTCCACAATACTTCCATTATCAAATACCAAAATTTGATCGGCATTAACTATCGTAGAAAGTCGATGCGCTATAACTATTAGCGTTTTATCTTTTGCTAGAGCGCTAATAGCTTTTTGCACAGCAACTTCACTATTATTATCAAGCGCAGCAGTAGGCTCATCTAAAACAACAATAGGGGCATTTTTAAGAATAGCTCTTGCAATAGAAATACGCTGTTTTTCTCCGCCACTTAAATTTCCACCAATATCACCTACAAAAGTATCATATCCAAGAGGCAAGTTGGAGATAAATTCATCACAATGTGCCATTTTTGCTGCGATACGAATTTGTTTATCATCGGCTTTTAAGGACGATGATTTGATATTATTTAAAATCGTATCATTAAATAAATAGACGTCTTGAAATACAAAACTTAGATGGCTTAAAAGCTCTTTTTGGCTCATATTTTTTATATCAACACCGCCGATTTTTATCTTGCCAGCTTGAGGATCATCATAGCGCATCAACATCTTTGTAGCAGTTGTTTTACCGCTACCACTCATGCCTACAAAAGCTGTTGTGCTACCTTGTTCTACAAAAAAATTCACGTTTTTTAGTGCGTTTTGTAAGCTATCTTTGTAAGCAAAATCAACATTTTCAAATTCGATACTAAAATTTTTAGGTATCAAATTTGGTTTAATGGTTTGCAAATCTTTCAAATTTAAAATTTCTTTAACTTTGCTAAATCCAGCATCAATTAGATCAAAAATTGCTGTAAGTGATAAAAAAATTGAAAATGGCTCAACTAAACGTGATGCAATCAATAGACAAGCCGCGACCACGCCCAATGAAATTTCATTTTTATTATGTAAATAAATTCCTAAAAATAAACACAAATTCATTAAAACAACCGCAATTGATCCCATGGCTAATGTAGGTATTTTGGCTGTTTTCATCGCTTTAATCTGAATTTGACGCACCTCATCTATGCTTTGTATTAATTTTGATGCATTTTCGCCAGTTTTGTTAACGCAACGCAAAACACCAATTCCTTGTATATACTCGATAATCTGCGCTTCTAATTGTGCATTAGCATTTATAAATTCGCTTTTTTCCTCAATGGCTAATTTTCGACGAAATTTATATAAAATCATACAAATAGGCAACATCATAAGCATCAAAATAGCAAGTTTAACGCTGAAAAAAAATGTCGCCACAATAAAAATCACACCCACAATTATAGGTTCTAACGCCATTAAAGGCACCATATTCACAAACATAACCGCTTCGTTAACATTGCTTGAAAATACAGCATTTAAATGACCTGTTTTATATTTAGCGATTAAATTTAATGGCGCGGAGGCTAGTTTTCGCCCAAGTTTTTGGCGTAAATTGTGTCCAACATCAACAAAATTTCCGCTAGTAAAACCATGATCATAAGCACTACTTTTAAATTTTAATATCAAAAATAGTATAAAAAATATGCTCATAATTATAAAAATTTCATAAGTTTTTTGTAAATTTTTTGCATTTAAATTTTCAAAAAATATATAAAAACTAGCATAGATTAACCCTGTAAAAATTATAGCTCCAACCCCGCTAATAAAACTTTTAAGATAAGTTTTTTTCTCTTCTTTAGCGATTTGCAAAAACATCTTAAAAAGCTCGTAAAAATTTCTATTTTTCATTTTTTAATCCCCCAATTTTGCGAATCTTCATATTTTTGCCATAGCTGTTTGTATAGTCCTTTTTGGATTAAATCTTCATGTGTGCCGCTTTGGATAATTTTGCCATGTTCAAACACCAAAATTTTATCAGCATGTTTTATTGTAGAAAGCCTGTGTGCTATTATTATTGTTGTTTTGCCTATTATTAAATTTGATAGAGCTTTTATAATTTTTTCTTCATTTTGAGGATCGGCAAATGCTGTAGCTTCATCTAATACAATAATCGGCGTATCTCGCAAAATAGCCCGCGCTATAGTGATGCGCTGTTTTTCTCCGCCACTTAAATTTGTTCCTCTTTGGCTTGCTATGGTATCGTATCCTTGTGGTAATTTCATAATAAAATCGTGGATTTGAGCCGCTTTTGCCGCCAATATCACATCATCAAGCGTTGCATTTGGCTTAGCTTTAGCAATATTTTCATAGATACTCTCATTAAATAAAAATGTATCTTGAAATACAAAAGATACAAGGTTGGTTAAATTTTGCGGTTTAATCTCTTTGATATCTACTCCGCCAATTAAAATTTGCCCCTCATTTACATCCCAAAAGCGAGAAATTAGCTGAGCAATAGTGCTTTTTCCTGCTCCGCTTGCTCCTACAAGAGCTGTAACCTCCCCGCTTTTCGCAATAAAATTTACCCCATCAATAGCAAATTTATCGCGTCCATTGTATTTAAATTTTACATTTTTAAACTCAACATCACTGCCATTTGTCTCTTTTGAATCTATGCAAATTTTAAGCGGTTCAATCTGTAAAATTTCTAAAATTTCACTAGCCGAAGCGCGAGATTTTTGAATGAAATTATTTAAAATCATAAGTGGAATAAAAGCATCAACAACAGCTGTTCCAAGCATTAAAACGCCTATAAAATTTCCAATTTCAAGCTTATCGTTGATATAAAAATATCCGCCACATAGACTAAGTATAAACATAACTACAACAGGACTTAAAAATACCATTCCAATGCGTGAAGGAAGAGACGAAAAACTAAGCCACTCATTTAAGCTTTTGTTATAGTTTTTAAGTGCTTCATCATAGCGTTTAAAACTATCTGCACCATCGCTAAAAGTCCGCACAATAGGCATAGCTTGAATAAATTCAACAATCGAAGAATTTAGCATAGAGCCCGCCTCGTCATAGCGTTTTCGATAAACTACATTATCTTTAAATGCAAAACTCATTATAAAAATTCCAACCAATAGCAAAGCCAAAATTACAAAAAATAGCCTCCAATCAAGCCACAAAATAGCAACAAGAGCAAAAATTGGCGTAATTGTGCTACGACCAAAAACCGGCGTAGTATCAGCGACAAAAGCATGTAGATCCTTTACATCATCAAGCGCGATTTTTTTTATTCTACCTGTGCCGTATGTTAAGATATGCCCGTATGGAATTTGCGCTAAGTGCTTTAAAATTTTAATCCTTAATATTTTTTCAAGATCAAACGCGGCTTTATGTGAAATACCAAATGCAATCGTGCGCCCAAAATACTCACATAAACTAAATATCGCACCGGCAATCAAAAGTCTCAAATTTACATTTGCATAAACCAAATCATTAATCGCTAGGGCAAAGGCACACACAGCCAGAATATAACAAAGCGCCCCAACTCCTGCTAATATCACTCCGCTTTTTATCCTGGAGATCACAGGTTGTATTATTAAAGATAGTATTTTTTCATTTTTCATCAAATTTCCTTAATTAAATTTCAATGATTTGCAATACCAATAAAGTACAAATCTAAAAACTATATTTAACACCCACTCCCACACGTCTTGGTTCGCCAAAACTAATCATGTCATATTGTCCACCATGAACCATATAGCCATTTGTATAATTTGTATTTGTAGCATTTAAAACATATGCATACACATCGAAATTATCAGTGCGATATCCAGCTTGTAAATTTGCAATAGCATATGCTTTTTGTCTATTTTGATTTAATGAATCATAATATGTTGTGCCAACACCATGTATATCAGCACGAGCATAAATGCCATTAGAATGCGTATAGCCTATACCTAAATTTGCATTAAATTCTGGCGTGTTTTCTATTTTTTTGCCTTTTGCTCCTTTTGTTTCGTTTTGTCTATATTTTGTTTTATTTACACCTAAACTCGCACTTAAATCAAGCCCATTATCAGCATAATAAGATATTTCAAATTCAAGCCCGTGTGAATTTGCTTTGCCTGCGTTTGAGACAAAAAATACGCCATTAGGTAGAGATTTATACATATGAATATCTTTTATATTCATGTAAAATAAAGTTGCACCATATCGCAAATTTGTTTTTGTTTCATAAAGCCCAAGCTCATAGTTATCGCTAATTTGAGGACCAAAGCGATTTTGATCTGGTGTGCCACTTGTCGCAAAAAAGTTATGACCGCCAGCTAAATAGCCACGAGAGTAGCTTGTAAATAGATTAATTTGGTCGTTGATAGCCAAATTTAGACCTACTTTTGGTAGAAATTTAGTCCAAGTTTTTTTGTCGTTGTATTGAAAATCAACCATACCATTTGCTATATCCTGCATAGAAAAAATCATTTTTTGATCTATTTTTTTATCTATTTTTTGATACCTGCCAGCCAAAATAAATCGTAAATTATCAATCAATTCATAATCGCCTTGCCCAAAAATAGCCATTGTGCGCCCTTTCATAGTCGCTGGAGCATTCATCGTTTCGAGCTTATTTGTTGCTGGATTTAAAAATAAATCCATGCCCATTTTTTTATTTATTGTTTTTTCATCTTCAAAATATATTCCACCAATCCACTTAAATTTTTCCGAATTTAATCCGCTTAATCGAAATTCTTGTGTCATTGTCTCATTTTTAACATCTTGAAACTGAGAGAGCCCATTATTATTTGGCATATTTGAGTAATCAAGATCATAAATACCATTTACTATCGAACTTTTATGCGTGCTAACTGAGCTAAATTTCGCCTTATCAAATTCGTATTCGATACTCAAAACCTGTGATAATGCCTTTGAATTAGTAAAAGTAGGCATATCAAAATTTGCATGTTTTGCGTCTTTGCGTTTTATGGTGCCAAATTTACCCTCTCCGCCCCTAAAAAAATTCTCTTTCGCTTTTTCTTTAGCTAAATTTAAACGCATTAAAAGCCTATCTGTAGGCTTTGAAATTAGCGATATATCAAACCTGTTTTCACTATTTTTTGCAGCTTTTTTATCGTCATTAAAATCATTTTTTATCCAGCCATCATCGCTCATAAAACTTGCACCCAAATTTAAAAATAATTTATCATCAATCAGCGCGCCACCAAGATTTAAATTAGAATTAAATTTAGAATAACTACCATATTCCATGCCGATATCTCCACTCCATTTATTATCGGGCATACGTGAAACAATATTTATAACTCCGCCTATGGTATCTTTGCCATAAAGTGCGGTTTGTGGTCCTCGCAAAACCTCGATACGCTCTACATTATTAAAACGTGAGTTATAAAATCCATAATGATTTGTTGTTGCTATGCCATCAAAATATATTGCAACTGGATTTGAATTTGTAAAATTTGAATGATTTATACCGCGAAAATTAACCAAAGTTTTTGAAACAAAAGTTGTAAAGTTCATATTGGGAATTTGGCGAATAACATCTTGTATATTTTGTATGCGACGCTCCTGAATTTCTATGCCACTTAAAACACTAATGCTTTGTGCTACATCCTTTAAACGCTCATCCATTTTATTTGCACTTACCATTATTTCGTCTAAATTTGCATGTTGCGCAGTATGATTTTTATTTATATCTAATTGCGTTTTATCTAAATTAAAATCATCAGTTTGAGCTGATAAAAATGCAATCGCAATAATGCTTATTTTTAAATTTTTATCCATTTTCGTCTCCTGTTATTTTGAAAGTAAAAATCAAGATTTGATTTTATATAATAGCCACCTATTAAATCAAGTTAAAATTTTTCCTAGAGGGATTATTTTTTGCGCTAGAGGGATTTTTTATGTTTAAAACTTTAAAGTTAGACGATGCTATCGAACAATTTAATAAAAAAATAGATCCAGATGGTGAAAGAAATTTAAGTGATACGCACTTTAAAACAGAAGATTTTTGTTACAAAATCGACTATTTTTGTAATGCAAACGGCATAGCTTATGGCGATTGGGACATGTGTTTTAAAGATGATATACAAATGATTAGCCAACACGAACGAGGGTATAATTTCTTATGGTTTAACACAGGCGATACTCTTGCTATTAACAATGGAAAAAAATTTGATGAATTTGGTAACGGATATGCGCTATTAGGTAGAACAAATCAGGGCTTTGAGAGTATTTCGCGATTTTATGGTGGAAAAAATTATAGAGCCCAGTGTATTTTGATAAGCGATGAATTGGCAAATCAGCTTGAAATATTTGATCATTTTGACGAAATGGATAGTAAATTTAATAACTTTAAAATTGATATGGTTGCTAAATTTACCCTTAACGAGCTAAGAAATGCTCAAATTTACAAAGGAAAGCTAAAAGAGATCTTTATTGAGAGCAAAATTTTGGATTTAATTTACAAACACTCGCGTGATGTTGAAAATTTAAAATTAAATTTAAATAACAAAGATGGAGTTAAATTTGATGAGCATGATATGGCTGCGATTAAAAAGGCTAGGGAGATTTTATTTTTAGATTTGACGAATCCTCCTTCGATTAAAATGTTGGCAAAAAGTTGTGCGATTAATGAATTTAAGCTTAAAAAGGGCTTTAAAATGATGTTTGGAACGACGATTTATGGTGCGCTGCAAGAAAAAAGACTTAAAATAGCATATGAATTACTCATGCAACGCGACATAAATATAAGCGAAGCGGCCGCGTTTGTAGGATATAAAAGCATAAGTCATTTTAGTAATATTTTTCATAAATTTTTAGATAATCATCAAGCTAAATTGCAAAAATAAGAACTTTATTTAAATATCATCAAGATTGTCGCTATTGAAAATTTGCCAAGAAATGTCAAATCGAATTGATAGCTATTATTGCCTGTTGTTAAATTTGTTTTATTTTTTCTGATATCAAAGTCATAAATAGTTAAATTTCCTAAAATCCTTACGTCTAAAAGGTATAAAAAGTATAAATTTAGTGGCAAAATTTCTAGCTTGCAAACCCGTTTAGAAGCTTTGCTTTAAATTTTTAAGCCAAACGAAGGCGTGTGATAGGCGCGAAACAGGTGAGAAACGTTTTGTGACGTTAAAAATAACTCGCCATCTTTGTTTATTTGGCGAAATGGCAAATTTATCTACGGCAGGTAAAACTTTAGCTAATGCCCAGTTTATGGCGCATTCAAAGCTAAAATCCACGATTTAAGCAATATTTAAAAAGATTATGAAAGACTTGCGGATATGGCACAGGCAAAAATTAGTTTGCAAATCGCAAAAATATACAGACATACCCAGTGCTTATATTAAATTTGCTTTGCAAAATTTAAGTGCATGAAAAATATCTTTATGTTAAGCAAAATAGACTATCTAAGCGAGGGCGAATTTGGATTAACGCAAAAATCAATAAACAAAATTTGCGTAAATTTTTATCAAAACTATTTTATCATTTGCTAACGCTATATTTTCGCTCTCTACAGCTTTGCTCAAATAAAAAATCTGATAGCTAAAACCCCGGGCCGATGCCGATATTATCGTGGTTTAAGAGTGTTTTATCAAGCCGTTAGAAAGCTTTTATAATGGCTTGTTTAATTACGCAACAAAAACTCAAAAAATAAATTTGCTAACTAAAAAATCACATAAATGGAATTGAGAAATTTCTGCGAATGCGCTCAAATTTAAAAGGATAAAAATTCATCTAAATTTTAAAGGCACAAAAAATAGAAATTTTATTGCGCTCAAACAAAATGTAAATTTGGATTTAAAATTAAAATTGCGCAGAAATTTACCACAAATCACCAAAACTAATTCGCAGTTACGTTTATTTTGACTCCAAAGGCAAATTTCATTTGATTTTATACTCAAATTTTACGCCCCAGAATGCGCCTTGATTTATCTCGCGCACATATTTGCCACCCTTAAATGCAAGCGTCGGGCTTAAACTAATCAAAATCCGAGCATATCGCTCCACACAAACACCGCCCACGGGGATTTGCGCTACTTTGAAACCTAAATTTTAGACGCGTCTATGATATTTAAACGGCGAATTATTAAATTTCATCTGTCTTTATCGCTCGCCAAAATCACCGCGCAAGCCCAATAAAGTGACAATCAATAAAAATTTGCATAAAAATCCACGCCCATAAAGTTTTTGGCGTTTAAGAGATCGCTATTTTTTACTTTTTTCGGGCCTGTTTTTCTTGTAATTTGGTTGCTAATTTTGGATTTTAAACAAATTTGAGCTTTTTACCACTCATAAATTTACCCACGCCGGGTTGAAAAATTTGGCGCAAAGGCGAATTTAAATTTTCAACAACAATTCGCGCGAAATTTTAGACAATCTTCCACTTTATTTCATCACGACTTGCATTAAAAACAGCTCTTCGCCGTCTTTGATTTCTAACGAATTTGATCCGCATGTAGGGCAGATAAACTCATTTTTGCTTAGTGTAGAAATTTCATCACAACTCTCGCATCGCACCACGACATCTTGGATGAAAATTTCTAAATTCGCCCCAGCACACGGCGTTTGGGCCTTATAAAACTCAAACGCATTTTTTAGCAAATGCGGTTCCACGCCACTTAATCTACCGACTTTTACGACGAGTTTTTCTACGATTTTACACCCATTTTTGGCAAGCTCGCGTTCACACATGCTAATTAGATCCTCAACAATTGCTAATTCGTGCATCAAAGCCCCTTAATCACGCGCAAAGTCTCATTAGCGATCGCTAACTCTTCGTTTGCGGGGACGACTAAAATTTTGATTTTTGAGTCTTCTTTGCTGATTACGCGCGTATCGTGGCGATTTTTCCAGTTTTTAATATCGTCGATTTTTGCGCCTAAATGTTCAATCGCTTGGCATACGCGTTCGCGCACGATGTTTGAATTTTCGCCAACTCCAGCGGTAAAAATTATCGCATCAGTGCGTGGCAATACCGCAAAATAGGCACCTACGTATTTTACGATGCGGTAGATATACATATCAAACGCAAGACGCGCGGCGGAGTTACCAAGGCGCATTTGGCGTTGAACCTCTCGCACGTCGCTTTCGCCACAAATCCCCAAAAGTCCGCTTTTTTTATTGAAAATCATGTCGATTTCGCTGAGGCTTTTATCGCTTTTTTCTGAAATAAATTTGATTACACTAGGATCAATATCGCCACATCTTGTCCCCATCATAAGCCCTTCAAGAGGCGTTAGACCCATCGACGTATCGATACATTCGCCGCCTTTTATCGCACTTGCACTTGCGCCATTTCCGATATGTAGTGTGATGGCGTTAAACTCTTGTGGATTTTTTTGCAAATGCGCGCACGCTTCGTGAAATGCAAAGTGGTGAGATGTGCCGTGTGCGCCATAACGTCGGATATTAAATTTGTCATAAAATTCATTCGGTATTGCGTAGCGATAGGCGTATTCTGGAATGCTTTGGTGAAAAACAGTATCAAAAACAGCCACATTTGGCACTAGAGGCGCTTGTTTCATTACGCTTTTTATGCCTGAGAGGTGTCCTGGATTGTGAAGTGGCGCAAGAATGCTAAGCGCGTCAATATCGGCTATGACTTTATTATCAATTAGCACTGAACGATCATAAATATCGCCACCTTGCACGACGCGATGCCCGATACCGCCTAATTCGCTCATATCTTTTACCAAACCGCTCTCTTTTAGCAAACGATTTACTACGCTTATGCCTTTTTCGTGATTTTCGATGCCCTCTTTATCTGTAAAAACATTTCCCGAGCGTTTATCGATGAGTGTGGCACAGGCGTTGCGAGTGCTGATTTCTTCGATGATTCCCGTGGCGATATTTTGGTTTTTATCCATATCGAAAATTTTAAATTTGATTGAGCTAGAGCCTGAGTTTATGACTAAAATTTTCACTCATTTGCTCCTGCTTGGATTGCTGTGATTAATATTGTATTGATAATGTCTTTTACTAAACACCCGCGACTTAGATCATTTATCGGCTTTTTTAACCCTTGTAAAATAGGCCCCACCGCAAGAGCGCCTGCTGTGCGCTGGACGGCTTTGTAGGCGATGTTTCCGCAGTTTAAATCAGGGAATATAAATACGTTTGCTTTACCCGCGACTGGTGAATTTGGCATTTTTTTGCGCGCTACTATCTCATCTATCGCCGCGTCAAACTGCATAGGACCATCGACGCTAAATCCGCCCAAATTTTTAGCTAAATTTGTCGCCTCTTTTGTCGCTTCTACACTCTCTCCGCTACCGCTTTGTCCTGTTGAATAGCTTAGCATCGCAACACATGGTTCCATCTCAAACGAACGTGCGCAAAGTGCGCTAGAAAGGGCGATTTGCGCTAGTTGCTCAGGTGTAGGATTTGGCGTTATCGCGCAATCTGCAAAGAGCATAATGCTAGTATCAAGACAGATAAAAAATGATCCGCTTACGACGCTAACGCCTGGGCTTGTTTTTATGATTTGCAATGCTGGGCGGATGGTTTGCGCGGTTGTCGTGCTAGCACCGCTAACCATGCCATCTGCGATCCCGCGATAGACTAACATCGTGCCAAAATAGCTTATATCGCGCACCAAATTTTGTGCGGTTTGTAGATCCATGCCTTTTGATTTGCGTAGCTCATAAAGCGTGGTGGCAAAGTCGTCTAAGTACTCATTTTTTTCAGGATTGATAAATTTTGCGCCGTCTAAATTTAGCCCTAAATTTGTCATAAAATTCATTCGGTATTGCGTAGCGATAGGCGTATTCTGGAAT
>CAUTSW010000033.1:0-14309 GCA_963541085.1 uncultured Campylobacter sp. | reverse complement strand
TCGGAGCAGTCGTGGTTGGCGTAGTTTTTGAAGGTGAAAAGATAAATTTTAAAAAAGCTTTGTTTTTAGTGCTCATCATCTTTAGCGTGGTGATGTTAAAGATCGTTTAAGGAGCAAATTTGGAAGTAGTAGAGCAGGTCACGTCGCGAGATAAGACCATTGTAAAAACAGGTATTATAGGTATAGTGACAAATGCCATTTTAGCGGCTATAAAGGCTGTAGTGGGCTTTGCTAGCGGTTCGATCGCTATCATCTTAGACGCGGTAAATAACCTAAGCGACGCGCTCTCATCGGTCATTACCATTGTTGGTATAAAAATAGCTGGGAAAAGCCCAGATAAAGAGCACCCATTTGGTTACGGCAGAGTGGAGTATCTAACGGCCATCGTTATAGGCGTGATCATACTTTATACAGGCGGCACCTCTGTGGTCGAGTCGGCTAAAAAGATCATCTCACCAAACACCCCAAACTACGACACTATCTCGCTTGTTTTGATCGCCGTTTTGGTTGTGGTCAAATTTGCGCTTGGTCTTTACACGCAAAGGGTCGGACAAAGGGTAAATTCCGACTCGCTCATAGCAAGCGGAGTGGATGCGAAATTTGACGCTCTCATCTCGCTTAGCACGCTTTTGGCGGCTTTAGTATTTGTATTTTTTGGCGTTAGCCTTGAGGCGTATCTTGGCGTCGCGATATCGCTACTTCTTATCAAGGCGGCACTTGAAATTTTACGTGACGCGATAGATAAAATTTTAGGCGAAAGGATGCCTAGCAGTGAGAGCTCGGAAATTTATGAGTGCATAGGCTCGTTTGACGGCGTGCTTGGGGCGTATGACCTTATCTTTAACGACTACGGCCCAGACAAGAAGCTAGGCAGCGTGCATATAGAGGTGGCGCACGACATGAACGCCGCGAAGATAGACGCGCTTACTAGGCGCATACAAAATGAAATTTTTGCGAAATTTAACATTGTTTTAGATACCATTGGCATCTATGCATTTGATAAAGAGAACAACGCAACAAGGCTAAATGTCGAAAAGATAGTTTTTGGGCATAAATTTATCAAGCAAATGCATGGATTTTACATAAACAAAGAGACAAATACGATCACGTTTGATATCGTCATAGACTTTAACGCACCAGATAGCTCGGCACTCTACCGCGAAATTTTATCGCAAGTAAGCAGCGCCTATCCTAGCTACAAGGTCATCATCACACGTGACACGGACTACAATGGATAGAAATTTAAGGAGCAAATATGAAAATAATCGAGGGAAATTTAGCCCTAAAAGGCAACGAAAAGATAGCGATCATTAATTGACGGCCTAGAAAATGGCGCCATTGCAGCGACAATTAGAGAAATTTAAAGGTTTTAAGTAGTTTGTCAAATAGAGATTTTTGTGGATATTAGCGCGGTGGTCAAGTGTGGCTTGGTGTATGGGCCAAAACACGCATTAAGCGCACCAAAAATCGTGCTCACGGCGATGCTTATTTGCATTAGTTTCAAATCGCTATGAAATACTTGCCTATTAAGCATCACGTACACTGTGTTTGTTGGGCTTGGAGCGTTTTTCGTAGTGATTGCCAAGATATATGATTACTAGAGAAATTAAAGAGAATATATCGCATAATATTTTTTATACAACAATTACTAGGGCGAAAAAATATCTTAAAATTTATTGGTCACTAGAAATACAACAATATAATAAAAAATTTAATATCAAAAGAAAGAATTTAATGAAAAGAGATATATTTAAACGTAAATTCATATTAAAAAGAATTTTTGTATGTTAAAAATAAAAAAACAGGCGCAAAATACTAGCGAAAATCCAGCGTTTTTAAACACACAACTAATAAATTATCTTGGCAACAAACGCGCGCTTTTAGAGCAAATTTGCGCTGTTTTAGAGCAGATTAAAGATAAATTAGGTGCAAAAAAGATCAGTTTTGCCGATGTTTTTAGCGGTAGCGGAAGCGTAGCAAGAGCCGCAAAAGCGCACTCAAATTTGATTTTAGCAAACGATTTAGAGGGCTATTCGCACACCATAAATTCGTGCTATTTATCAAATTTCACGCCAGAACTTGGCGAGAAAATAGACACATTTTATAAACAAATTTGCGCCGATTTTTCCCCACAAGAGAGCTTTTTAAGCAGACTTTATGCCCCGCGCGATGATGCGGATATAAAAATGGGCGAACGTGTCTTTTACTCACGCAAAAATGCGCTGATTTTAGGCGGATTACGCTCTCAAATCGATAAAATTCCGCCCGAATTTCGCCACTTTTTCATCGCGCCACTTCTAAGCGAGGCAAGCATCCACTCAAACACAGGCGGAGTTTTCAAAGGATTTTACAAAGGCAAAAACGGCGTAGGAAAATTTGGTGGCGAAGGCGCAAACGCGCTTGGGCGAATTTTGGGCGAAATTTCGCTAAAAAAGCCGGTATTTTCAAATTTCAAAAGCGAATTTGGCGTATTTTCGCAAGATGCAAAAGAGTTTGCAAAGCTCATTCCAGCGGTAGATGTTGCGTATTTTGATCCACCTTATAATCAGCACCCATACGGCTCAAACTATTTTATGTTAAATTTAATCAACGAATTTCGCGCACCAAATAGCAAAAATTTGAGCGAAATTTCTGGTATTCCGCAGGATTGGAACCGCTCAAACTACAACAAAAAAGCGCGCGCAGCTGATGAAATTTTCGCGCTTTTGGCGGAATTTCGTGCAAAATTTTTGGTGATTTCGTTTAACTCAGAAGGCTACATCTCGCGCGATGAGTTTTTAAAAAATCTCGCAAAAATCGGGCACGTAAATCTTGTAGAAATTCGCTATCCAACCTACCGCGCAAGCCGAAATTTGCGCGATCGCAAGCTGTATGTAACAGAGTTTATATATGTGGTAGAAAAGGGCTAAATTGGCGTTAAATTAATAAAAGCATACATTCAAAACCAATCACGATGAATGAGCTTTAATATGTAACGCTAAGCACGATAAATTTGCTCTAGTTAATATATATCTTCACAAAGATGGGTAGAGTGTGAGCAAAATTGCATGAAATTGTGAAAGAAATCGCCAAAAACGGCTTTGAGATATTCTATTTTAGGAACAAAAATGAAAAAATTATTAGTTTTAATCAGCATATTATTTTTCCTAGGATACGCAAATTTGCAATCAAAAACACGGGTTGTAAATGCGTATAATTTTGAAGGTAGAATTTTTGCATCGTATCAAATTCACATCATAAAAAACGGACAAATTTTAAGAAATTCCACACAAAATAAAATGATGTATAATTTTGTATTTTTTGGAAATTTAGAGACGATCACAGAGCAAAATACCAACGATACATTAGAAAACAACGCAATTGAAGCGTTTATAAAAGATATCGTAGAGACTATAAAAAGGTTTAAATCTTAGATGAAAATTAAAATTTGTGGTATCAAAAGCGAGGCTGAGGCGCGGGCGGTTTTAGAGTGCGAATATGGCGGAAGACGTGTTGATTTTTTGGGCGTAATTTTTGCAAAAAGCGTGCGTCGTGTATCGCAAGAAACAGCACGCAAAATCGCACAAATCGCGCATGAAAACGGCGCAAAAATCGTCGGCGTTTTTGTGGAGCAAAACGATAGCGAAATTTGCGAGATCGCTAAATTTTGTGATTTGGACATAGTGCAAATTTATCGTCAAACAGACGCTACTTTTATGCAAAATTTAGCTACAATCCGCGCGAGAAATTTGTATGCAAATTTAATATCAAATTTGAGCGAAGATTTCGCGCCAAATTTAGATCAAATTTCAAGCGAAGATTTTAAATTAAATTTGACTTCAAATCGCCCGCAAATTTGGCAAGTAGTCCGAATAAAAGATGAAATTCCTAAAATTTCTGGCGTCTTTGATATGATTTTATTTGATTACAAAGGCGCAAATTTAGGCGGAAACGGGCGCAGTTTTGATTTTGGGTTGTTAAAAAATTTGGATTTTAAATTTGGCATTGCGGGTGGGATTGGAGCGCACAATATAAATGAAGCGATGAAATTTTGCCCTGAAATTTTGGATATAAATAGCAAAGTTGAAGACGAATTTGGTATAAAAAATCCAAATTTAATCAACGAAATTTTAAAGAAGGTAGAACAATGAACGAAAAAGCATATTTTGGTAAATACGGCGGGCAGTTTGTGCCAGAAACCGCGATGTTTGCGCTAGAAGAGCTCGAAAACGCATACAACAATCTCGCGCAAACTAGCGAATTTAAAGACGAATTAAACGAACTTTTGCACCATTATGTTGGCCGTCCATCGCCACTTTTTCACGCAAAACGCCTATCTGCGCACTACGGACACGAAATTTATCTAAAACGCGAGGATCTAAATCACACCGGCGCACACAAGATTAACAATGCCCTTCCGCAAGCACTTTTGGCAAAAAAAATGGGCAAAAAAAAGGTCATCGCAGAAACAGGCGCTGGTCAACACGGCGTAGCAACAGCGACGGCCGCTGCGCTTTTGGGGCTTGAGTGCGATGTTTATATGGGCGAAACAGATGCTAAAAGACAAGAGCTAAATAAATTTCGCATGAAGCTTTTGGGTGCGAATGTAGTTGAGATAAAAGATGGGCTAAAAACCCTAAAAGAGGCAACAACAGCAGCGATCCAAGCGTGGGTCGATGAGATAGAGAGCGTATTTTATGTCATCGGATCGGCTGTTGGCCCGCATCCGTATCCAAAAATGGTGCGCGATTTCCAAAGCATTATCGGACGCGAAACCCGCGCACAGTTAAAAGAATACGGCGTAAAACCAGACATAATCATCGCATGTGTTGGTGGCGGAAGCAACGCAATTGGCATGTTTAGCGAATTTCTAGACGATAAAGACGTCCGGTTAATCGGCATTGAAGCGGGCGGACTAGGCGCAAATACGCCATATCACGCAGCCACACTTACAAACGGCAAAGATGGGATAATCCACGGCATGAAAACGATCGTTTTGCAGGATTTATATGGACGAATCTCACCAGTGCATAGCATTAGCGCGGGACTTGATTATCCAGGAGTTGGACCTCAGCACGCACATTTAAGCGATATTGGACGCGTAGAATATTACGCAATCACCGATGATGAGTGCATAAATGCGCTAAAACGCCTAAGCGCGCTAGAGGGCATAATCCCTGCGATAGAGAGCTCTCACGCGTTAGCATATTTAGATAAACTATGTCCAAATTTAGCTCAAAAATCGACAATCATCGTAAATGTCAGCGGACGTGGCGATAAAGATATGAACACCGTAATGAACTATGAAAAAGGAAAAATTTATGGATAAATTTCAACAAGCATTTAGCAAAAAAGCAAACATCGCCTACATCGTAGGCGCACACCCTAGCGTTGAGTATTTTCGCAAATTTATAGATAATTTAGACAAAAGTGCGATTGATATTTTAGAAATTGGCATACCATATTCTGATCCAATCGCCGATGGAAAGACGATTTTTGATGCTTCATTTAGCGCGGTGGGGCGTGGCGTGACGACGGACATGATTTTTGATACGTTACAACAGTGTCAAACGCAAAAACTGCTTGTTTTACTTGTCTATTATAATTTGATTTTCGCATACGGCGAAGATGCATTTTTGCGCCGTGCAAAAGAGTGCAAAATAAGCGGGATAATCGTGCCTGATTTACCATACGAAGAAAACGATGAGCTATTTAGAAAGTGCCAAAATTTAGATATCGCGCTCATTCCGCTCATCTCAATCACGTCAGAATACCGCATGGATAAAATTCTCTCTCGCGCAAGCGGTTTTATCTATGCAATCGGCGCAATCGGTGTCACAGGAAGCAAGGGCGCACCGCAAACTCGCCTACAAAATATGATCACAGATATCAAAAAAACATCAAATTTGCCAGTGGCAATCGGCTTTGGCGTCCGCACAAATAATGATGTAAAACGCGTAAAAAACTTCGCAGATGGTGCGATAGTGGGCACATCTATCGTAAAAATGTGCTCTGAGTTTGGGGCTAATGAGATTATGGAACATGTTGGCGAACTATTTCGCGACTAAATTTTAAAGGATAAAAATGCAAAAAACTATTTTTTTGGTGCTGTTTTTTATGCTAAACGCGCTAAACGCAACAAATTTATTAAAATATGATGTTTTTGATGGTGAGCAAAATATCGATTTAAAGCTATCTTTTGATACACCATATCGCGGCGAAATCACGCAGACAAATGAGAAAAATATGGTGATTGTTACGCTAAAAGATCTAAATTTGGCTGAGAAATTTAATCATCAAATAAACTCTCAAATTGGATCTGAATTTGTAATTTCGCCGATGGATAATGCCGTTAAAATCGAGCTTAACACAAATAAAAATATTATTGTAAAGCCTAGTTTAAACGACGATAAATCAGAGCTTATGCTGAAATTTTCTCAAAGCACTCAAAGCGCGATTTTGCCACAGAGTAAAGCGCAAGATGAAAGCGAGATGCAACCTTCAAATTTAGTGCGAAATGGCGTGATTTTGATAACAGCTTTACTGATTTTTATCGTATTTTTGATTATTGCAAAGCGTATGTTTGGCACAAAAAATGGAAAAAATGATGATGAAATTTGGACAGCTTTTGAAAATGCGAGCATGGATAATACAGCACAAAAAATGGATAAAGAAGCCGATTTAAATACAAATTTAGACGACATTAATATAGCAAATTTACAGCCAAATTTTGTGCTAAAAAACGACGATGAAAACATCAGATTTAGCAATAATATCGCGCAAAGTATCAAAAATAGCGAAAAAATTAGCGAACAAAACAGCAAAAATAAAGCGCAAAATGATGATAAAAAATGCGATGAGAAAATTGAAATTTTATCGCAAAAAGAGATTGACGATGAGACAAAAATGGCAATTTTGAAGTTTAAAAACCGCCATTTCGTGCTATTTTTGGGCGAAAAAAATATGCTTTTTACGCAAAATGAGAGCCAAAATATCGAGGATATTAAAAAGATTTTGCAAGAAAACTAACTTGGTTTATAAAATTTAAATTTCTTAAAAATCTAAGCGAAAATTTTAGATTTTTAAGAAAATATTGCGAGATGTTTTACACACTTTTATAGATTAAATTTACAAGATTGATTTTATAAATTTTGATGAAATTTCTGTCTTTTGGAATAAAAATTTGACCACTAATTTAAAGCTGTTTATAAATTTATTATTTAATTTATTAGCATATTTAATACAATTTAGACGCTAAAACAGCGATAATTTTTAAAACTAAATTTCTATTAATAAAAAATGTGCTGGATTTAGATTTCTAGCCGATTTTGCACTTTAATTATTGAATGCTTAAACACTATTTTGGTTTAAATTTGGTTGAAAATTATAAAAATGCTATTAAATTATATTGGAATTTTAAAAAATTGTTTTTATTTTGCACATTTTGCTTGTAATCAAATTTACTGAATGAATTTCATTTGAGCTTTTTAACGCAAATCTTAGAGGCTGTTTTTAAATTTTGTCACGAATAGTTACGGCGTAAATTTGGCTATTTTATATTTCTAAAAATTTAATTTCGTTTATATAAAATTTCGCACTATTTAAAAGCGTAAAAACTCGCAAAATCAGCTTGCTAAAATCTAATAAAGCACAATTTTTAAACTCAAATACACCTAAAGTAACACAAAAAATTAATTTTGATTTTATTTTGAAGTTGTTTGCACAATAGAGCAACAATTATATTTTTAAAAACACATTTGAACTTTTAAAATTTGACGCAAGCAAATTTTTCACGATATAAAAAACAACTAGAATTTTGAAATTTTGTAGATTTTAAATTTATATTATTTTTGCGCACTAGGTTTGAAAATTTGGGCACATTTTATACATAAACAGGCAAATTTATAGTGCAAAATAAGGTATGAACGCGATCAAACTTATATAATTTATGCAGAATAGACGGTGTATTTGTATTTATAAAAAATTATCAACAAAATAAAGATTTGAAATTAGCAAAAATTAATAGTGTTGAAAAATCTTTAAAATCATTTTAAAAAATGGAGAAATTTTCAACAACTATTAAAGCGAATAGAAGCAATTTTACCTACTGAAATTTTCGCCACCAAATTTAAGTAGAGCAGAACCCCAAGTAAAACCACCGCCAAAGGCATCAAGAAGCACAAGAGAGCCCTTTTTTAATCTACCACTCTCGTACGCATCATTCATAGCCATTGGTATTGAAGCTGAGCTGGTATTGCCAAATTTATTCACAGTTATGACACATTGATCGTCGCTAAAATTTAGCCTTTCTTGAACCGATTTTATAATACGTAAATTTGCTTGATGTGGTATAAAAAGGTCTATTTTTTCAGGAGCGATCTCATTTTTTTTCAAAATTTCAATAACATCATTCGTAAGAGTATTAACAGCAACTTTAAAGACCTCATTGCCTTTCATTGAGACAAAATTTAGTCTCTTATCAATCCCCTCTTTTGAGGCTGGATTAACCCCAGCAAAACCTGGCGTATAGAGCAAATCACCCATGCGCCCATCGCTTGCGATATGTGTATCAATAATCTCATTTTCATCGCGCGCCGAAATAATCGCTGCCCCGCCACCATCACCAAATAAAACGCAAGTAGAACGATCGCTCCAATCAACAATATAACTTAGCTTTTCTGCGCAAACAACTAAAACATTCTTTTTAGCACCACTCTCCACAAGACTTTTTGCCACAGAAAGAGTGTATAAAAAACCAGTACAAGCAGCACTCATATCAAATGCGCTCACACCTAAATTTAGCCCCAATTTATCCGCTATAACACAAGCTGTAGATGGCATACAAAAATAATCAGGCGTAATTGTCCCGCAAATAATACAATCAATCTCGCTCTTATCAAGCCCGGCGCGCTCAATAGCAATCTGCGCAGCATGAACACCCAAATCACTTGTATATTCATTATCAGCAGCAATTCTGCGCTCCTTAATACCAGTTCTTTTAACGATCCACTCGTCGTTTGTTTCAACCATCTTTTCTAGGTCAAAATTTGTTAAAACTTTTTGTGGAGCATACGCACCTATTGATATCAAGGAAGCTTTCATTATAAATTTATCCTTTTGCTTTGGATTTTTCGATTTTACTTTCGATAATTTGATTTATTTTGGAATTTGAAAATTTCAATGCCTGAAAAATAGCATTTTTTACAGCTTTTGGCGAAGATTTGCCATGGCTTATAATAACGCAACTCTTTATTCCCAAAAGTGGAGCTCCGCCATACTCTTCGTAATTAGTGCTCTTTTTTACGCTTTTTAAAGACTTTTTCATCAATAACGCACCAAGGATTGAGATAGGAGACTTTTTAATCTCTTTTCTCATTAGTCTATTTATAGCCGTTGCGACACCCTCGCTGGCCTTTAATACAACATTGCCAACAAATCCATCGCACACAATTACATCAAAACTACCATCAAATATTCCGCTACCCTCAATGTTGCCTTTAAAATTTGGATTATTTTTTAGCATTGAAAAAGTCTCTTTTGTGACCTCGTTGCCTTTGCAATCCTCTTCACCATTTGATAAAAGCCCGATTTTAGGGGATTGTAGACCCATAATCTCTTCTGCATAAGCCTCACCCATCAAAGCAAATTCAAACAGATGTTCTGGCTTACAATCAACATTTGCACCAACATCTAAAAGCAAAGCGTATTTTCCAGCACTAGTCGGCATGAAAGTAGCAATTGGCGGACGCGAAACACCTTTTAATCGCCCCACTCTAAGCGTCGCCAAACTCATCGTCGCACCGCTATGCCCAGCTGATACAACAGCGTCACACTCGCCATTTTTTACTAAGTCAATAGCCTTATAAATGCTTGTATCTTTGCGTTTTAACACATCAGTAGCGAGCTCTTCCATAGTAAAGACCTCGCTTGCATGAATAAATTTGATAAATTTCAAATATTTTTGTGGTATCCGCGGTTTTATTTCGTTTTCATCACCAACTAAAACAGCAATAAATTCACGCTCATCAAGCGCTTGTAAAACCCCTGCAATAATAGGTTCGCAACCAAAATCACCGCCCATAGCATCAATCGCTACGGAGATTAAGTTATTAGTATTCACCTGTTGTTTTATTTACTCTGTGCGGAATTTTCCAACTTCCGTCTTTATCTTTAACTGGAATAGGTAAAACCACCTTATAATGAGTTCTTCTCTTAGCCGCTCTTGTGTGGCTTACTCGTCTTTTTGGAACTGCCATTTTGTCTCCTTTACATAGATTTACTGCACTTTTCGCAGTAGAAATAATCACTTTTATAAGCTTCTATTTCACTTATAAAAATCTCGTCTAAATTTATCTCATCGCTAAAAATTTCGATAACATCAAGAACTTTATGTTCGTCGTCTTTATAAATTCCCTTATTTAAAATTAGCTCAATTTTTTCATCTAAATTCAGCAAAATTTCACTACCGCAACTATCACAAAAATGAGAAAGCCCACCTGCAATCGCGCCTAAAAGCAAAACCCCGCCACTTGCTTTACGCGATAGAGACCCGCTAAATTTTAAACTACCATTTTCGGTAGTAAATTTAAGTGGTGTTGCACTAATTTTATCAAAAGAAATTTTCAAAATTCAGCCTACAAAATCTCTTTTTTTGCAAAGAAAAACGCAATCTCTACTTTTGCATTTTCCAAGCTATCACTTCCATGAACAGCATTTGCATCAATGCTCTCAGCAAAATCCGCTCTAATAGTACCTTTTTCAGCCTTTTTAGGATCTGTTGCACCCATTAATTCGCGGTTTTTAGCGACTGCATTTTCACCCTCTAATACCATAGCGACAACTGGACCGCTTGTCATAAATTCAATCAATTCACCATAAAAAGGTCTATCTTTATGCACAATGTAAAAATTACCGGCTTCTGCTTGGCTTAATTGCAGTTTTTTCATCGCAGCAACTCTTAACCCATTGCTTTCAAATCTATCTACGATTTTACCGATAACGCCCTTTTTTACAGCATCTGGCTTTAATATTGATAAAGTTTGTTCCACTTTATTCTCCCGTTTAAAAATTCAAAATGCGGATTTTATCGAAAAAAAGTTAAATTTAGTTTAAGCCCTAAGCAGGGCTTAATTTTATTCAAAACTTCGCAAATTTTTACAAAAAATTTAGTAAATTTTACGCAAATACAGGCGTATTATCATCACGTAAATCTGCGCCAATTTCACTTCTGCTAGGCTGATTTGCCACCACTTCACTCCACACAATACACCCATCAGTCGGACATGCGCTAGCACAGGCTGGAGCGTCATTGTGCCCTACACACTCTACGCATTTATTAGCATAAACGTAGTATCTATCCTCGCCTTCTGGATTTTGGCTATCATCGACAATCGCGCCAACTGGGCACTCATCAATACAGGAACCACAAGCGATACAAATTTCAGTAATTTTTACTGCCATCTTAAACTCCTTTATAAAAAATGTGCGTGATGATAACAAAATAAATTTAGAATAGATTTAAAATTGTTATAATCTCAAAATTTTACGTTTTATCTAGGAGATATGATGAGTTTGCAAGAAATTTAAAAATGTTTTATTTAGGATTATTAAACAATACGCCATATATGTACAAAAATGCTGATTTAACGACACACGCGATGATTGTAGGCATGAGTGGTAGTGGCAAAACTGGGCTTGGAATCGCGCTTTTAGAAGAGGCGATGATTGATAATATCCCATCTTTTGTGATTGATCCAAAAGGTGATTTAACAAATTTAGCACTTAGTTTTAGCAAATTAAAAGCAGATGAATTTGCGCCGTTTATTGATGAAAATGAGATGCAAACATTAGGAATTTCGTGTAAAAATTTAGCCGAACAAAAAGCGCAAATTTGGCAAAATGGATTGCAAATTCATACCAAAGCAAAGAGCGAATCAAACTCTTAAAAGATAGTAGTGACGTTAGAATTTATACGCCCAAAAGCGATAGCGGTTTGCAACTTAGCCTACTTAGTGATTTTATCGCGCCAGATTTAGATGATGAGGCGTTGAATGAGTATGTAAAATGCGCTTTGTAACTCGGTTTTATCGCTAATCGGTGTTAATTTAAACGAATCAAATTCGCCGGAGTTTATACTCTTAGCTCACATTTTTTACACAATTTTAAAGCAAAAAAATCACTTAATATCCCTGAAATAATCGCACAAATTTCTAATCCACCATTTCAAAAAATCGGCGTTTTAGGATTAAATTCATTTTTTCCGTTAGAAAAACGCATGGCTTTTGCGATGAAATTAAACGCCCTTTTTGCAAATCCAACATTTAGCGCGTGGCGCAAAGGAGAGCGTTTAAATATCGCTAAAATGCTATTTTGCAAGCGAAAAGCGCGATGTAATATTTTCACAATTTCGCATTTAAACGATAGTGAAAAGATGTTTTTCATCACGACTCTTTTAAATGAAATTATCCGCTGGATGCGCACTACACAGGGCACTAGCGCGCTTAGAGCGATCTTATATATGGATGAAATTTACGGCTTTTTTCCGCCAAATTCAAACCCGCCAAGCAAAACGCCGATGTTAACGCTATTAAAACAAGCAAGAGCGTTTGGGCTTGGATGCGTTTTATCCACGCAAAACCCAGTTGATCTTGATTATAAGGGGCTTAGCAACATTGGCACGTGGTTTGTGGGCAATCTAAAAACAGCACAAGACATAGAGCGTCTAAGTGCTGGTCTTAGCATCGGCAATATTGATAAAAACGATATTGCGCGCGAAATTTTAAGCCTTAAAAAACGTGAATTTTAGTGCGAAATATCCACAAAATGGGCTTACAAAAATCACGTCACGCCATACGCTTAATTTTTTAGCCGGTCCGCTCTTAACCAATCAAATTTCAAATTTAATGGCTAAAAAACGTCAAATTTCTAGTGAAAATCAAACACATTCAAGCACAAATTTAGACAATCAAAGTAAAAATTTCAATCAAATTTCGCCAGTTTTATCGCCAAAAATCACGCAAATTTATAGTATAAGCGATCCAAATGCTCCGCTTTTTCCGCATCTTTTAGCATCTGCAAAAGTGCGATTTTATGGCGAAGATTACGACATTACAAAAGATTTTGTCTTCGTGCTAAATTTAAGCGATGATGATGAGATAATTTGGGAAAATGTAAGTATTAACCCGCAACTAAATTTTACGCAAAATGCGCCGTCAAATCCCACTTTTGCGCAACTTCCAGCGTGGATTTTAGATGCAAAAGATCTAGATTTACAAAGTAAAAATTTCAAAGATTTTTTGGTTAGAAGTGCGAGTTTAACTCGCTTTAGTGCGCTAAATTTGACATCTGAAATTGATGAGAGTTTGGAGAGCTTTACGCTAAAAATCAAGGATAAATGCGATGAAATTTTACAAGACGAAACACGTAAATTTGAGATTAAATTCAAAACCCAGCGCGAAAAGCTACAAACAGCAATTTCGCGTGTGCAAATCAAATTAGAACAAGAATTAACCCAAAGCAAACAAAGTGCGATCGCATCACTTTTAAGTATCGGCGGGGCGATTTTTGGGGCATTTGTAAGTAAAAAAATAAATCAAAACACGATTTCGCGGGCAATAAGTGGCGCAAAAAGCGGCGCAAAGGCACTTGGTGATAAAAAAGAGCGGGATTTAGCAAAGCAAAATTTAGATGATTTAAAGGCGCAATTTGATGCGATTTTGCAAAGCGAGAGCGAAAATTTAGCCAATATTAAAGCCAAATTTGATTTTAAAAACATCGAAATTTTACAAAATAAAATTTATGCTAAAAAGAGTGATATTTGGGGCGAAAAAATCGTGCTGTTGTGGAAAAATTAGTTTTAATTTTAAAAATATAAATAAATTTTTGTGAGAAATTTACTATTTAAAAATTTGGTTTTTATGACAAATTTTATAGTCTCACTCGTAAATTTTGCAACGAATTTTGAGCCTAAAATTTGGATTTTATATCGGCAAAATTTTATATTTTGAATGATTTTTGCAAGCAGGTTTTTAATGCGCCAAATTTCATCTTTTAATATCAAAAAACTTAACAAATTTGCCTAAATCTGCTTTTGTAATTTATCACACCTAAAAATTTAAGTTACCTGCGCGAGCATATCTACGAATTGATATTTTGGCACCAAATACCAGCAATTTTGATAAAGCTCAACAAAATACGCCTATAAATCGCTAAAAACTTCGCCTTTGAATTTCGTAGTTTTAAAATGTTTTTTGAAAAAATGGAAGAATAAAATAACAAAAGTGGTGTCCTGCGTTGGATTCGAACCAACGACCCCCTCCTTAAAAGGGAGA
>CAUTSW010000032.1:0-14977 GCA_963541085.1 uncultured Campylobacter sp. | reverse complement strand
CGATGATTTAAACGAAACAAACGTAAAAGCCCTTGGTAAGGAGCTTGGCGCCTATTTTTATGGGCGTGGCGTAAAGACGCTTAGTATCGGGCGCGACGCTAGAACGCACGGCGAGACGATTTTTGGTTGGCTTGTTAGTGGGCTAAATTTGAGCCAAATTGAGCTTTTTGACATAGGACTTTTGCCGACGCCTGTTGGCTATTTTAGTGTGTTTTGTGGCAAATTTGACGCAAATATTATGATAACAGGCTCACACAATCCAAAAGAGTACAATGGCTTTAAAATTACGATTTTCAAAGATAGCTTTTTTGGCGTAGCTTTATCGGAATTTGGTAAAAAAGTCGTCCGAAGTGCAAATAAAAAACTCTTTATCCCAGATAGCTTTTCGATAACTAAATTTGACATTAAAACGCCCTATTTGCGCTTTTTGGAGCGCGAATTTAGCGGATTAAAAGAGCTTGATTTAAATTTCGCGATAGACTGCGCAAATGGTGCGATGGGCGCGGTTGTTCCGCAATTGTGCGATGTGTTGGGTTTAAAAGCACAAATTTTATTTTCTGAGCCTGATGGAAATTTCCCAAACCACCACCCAGATCCATCAATCAAAGAGAATTTAAAAGACATACAAACCGCTGTAGAAAATGGCGCAAAAATCGGCTTTGCTTTTGATGGCGATGGCGATAGAATCGCAGTTATCACGCCTAAGCACAATATAAAAGGCGATGAGTTAGCCTATCTTTATTCCCTAAAAATGGAGCGCCCAATAATCTTAGGCGAAGTAAAATGCTCTCAAGTGATGTATGATGAAATTAACAAGCGCGGACAAGCAATCATGGGAAAAACTGGGCATTCAAATATCAAAAAAACAATAAAAGAAAACCCGCAAATCGCCCTTGGTGCCGAGGTTAGCGGACATATTTACTTTAAAGAGCGATATTTTGGCTTTGATGATGGGCTTTATGCGATGTTACGTCTGCTAGAGCTTGTGCAAAATGGCGTGGATTTAGATGCGGAGTTGGAGCGTGCAAACTAGCGATGAGCTTAAATTTCGTGTGGTCGATATTTTAAAAAATCGCCTAAAACGTCGCGAAAAAGCGCTGCCAAAAATCAACGAAATTATCGAAATTGACGGTGTTAGAGTGCATTTTGATGGCGGTTGGGCGTTAGTTCGCGCAAGCAATACAACGCCTGTGATTGTGACACGTTTTGAAGCAAATACGGCTGAATTTCGCGATGAATTGCAGGCAAAATTTAGCGCAATTTTAGATGAAATTTTAGCCGATCCAGATGCGGCGCAAAACGCAATTTTAGAGGAATTGCAAAATAGCGAACAAGATGATTTTAAAAAGAGAAAATTTGGAGCAACGCAAGAGCGAAATAAGAGCGAAATAAGCGGTAAATTTGGTGGCGAATTTAAAGATAAAACACGTCGCAAATTTGAACGCAAAGATTTTAAAGACGAAAAAAACCGCGACAAAGATGATAAAAAGAGCAAATTTACTAAAGATAAATTCGAGAGAAAAACAGATAAATTTGGCGAAAGAAAAAAGAAATTTGACGAAAAAGATGGCTTTAAAAAGAGAGCTTTTAACGATAAAAGCAGGAATTTTAGCAAAAAAAGCGAAACTAAATTCGGCAAAAAAGATGGCGCAAATGTTGATGCAAACGATACAAAAAGCAGATCAAAATTTGGTGAGAAAAAATTTGTTAAAAGTGGCGATAAAGCTAAATTTGGCGAAAAAAGAGAATTTAAATTTGATAAAAAAACCGATAGAAAATTTGGTGAAAAATCATCATCGAAATTTAACTCAAAATTTAAAGCAAACGATAAAGATGGAACAAATTTGGGTGCAAATGATGAAAAAAGCAAAGGCGAAAAGGTAAAATTTGGCGCAAAAGGCGGGGCAAACGCAAAAAATAGCTCAAATTTCAAAAGCAAGAGCAGATCAAATTTTAAATCACCTAGCGCAAAAGGCGTAAATTTTAGCAGTTCAAGCAGGAAAAAAGGCGCAAAATGAATCCGCGCACGTTTTTGACAAATTTTACTTGTATCGTCGTGATTTTAGGCGGGCTCAAACTCGCTAGCGACGTTATCATGCCGTTTTTACTCGCGCTTTTTATCGCCGTGCTCGTCTCGCCTTTGATTAACATTTTACAACGCGCGCGCGTCCCAAAAATCGTCGCTTTTTTGTGCGTGACGTGCATGTTTTTTGGCGTTTTAGGCGTCATCGCAAATGTGATTTTTGAAGCGATCAAGAGTTTTAGTTCTGATTTTCCAAGCCTACAAAACGAGGTCAAAACCGCACTCGATGGGCTCAATGCAAAAGTGGCGAAATTTCACATAAACCTAGACTACGCCGCAACTTGGCTTGATCCAAATAGCATTTTTACATTCATCGGCAAATTTATAAAACAGACCGGCTCACTCGCAAAAACGTCGCTTTTCGTGCTTTTGATGGTCGCTTTTATGCTCTTTGAAAGCGTAAATTTCAAAGACAAAATCGCATTTTTAGAAAAACAAAAAATCGCCTCCACGCGCGAAATAGAGCGTTTTACACAAAATTTAAAGCGCTATTTGCTGATAAAAACACTCTCATCAATCGCGACAGGCATGCTGATTTCAGGCGGGCTTGCGATGCTTAATGTGCCGTATTTTTTACTTTGGGGGATTGTCGCATTTGTGCTAAATTATATCCCGACGATCGGCTCTGTTGTCGCGGCGATTCCCGCGCTATTTTTGGCATTGACGATAGATATGGGCGTATTTTGCTGGGTTCTTGGGCTCTATTTGGTGGTAAATATCGCGATTGGCAACATAATTGAGCCTAGATTTCTTGGCACAGGGCTTGATATTTCGCCGATTGTTGTGCTTTTTAGCCTACTTTTGTGGAGCTATATTTTTGGGATCGGCGGGATGTTTTTGGCTGTACCACTTACGATGAGTATCCAAATCGCACTGGGAAGCTCGTCGCGAACGAAATTTATCTCCGTAATGCTTGGAAATAAGGTCAAAATTGACTAAAATTTAGCATTTTAAAAATCAAATTTCGATTGTGAAATTTTAAAAATAGACGCTATGAAAATCGAATTTCGGCTATTTTGCCAATTAAAATTATACGTATTTTTGCAAATACATCCAACCAACCCGCCACAATAAAAGCAAAAAACAGGCTATCATTTGCGCGGTTTATAGCATGAAAATATCAAAATCAAGCCGCGCGAGATACAAAATCGCAAAATAACAAAATAAATTTGCGCCACTGTTTTTCGCTGAAAATTTGCTTTTTGATATTTTTTCAATCTCTTTTGCTATCAATCTTACCTATTTTCACGATTTTTATTCTTGCCATATTAAATCAATTAATATGGTTGCATAACAAAAATTAGCCAAATCAGCTCTTTCTAGTTTTTATATTAAAATCTTTTGCAAATACTTTGTAATTTAAGAACATTTTTGCATAAATTAATGCTAATTTAAAGTCAAATAGAGAACAAAATCTATAAATTTAAATAAATTCACTCAAAATTTTGCGCTACACCTTTGGCGATTTTGCCTATGTTTTTAAATAAAATTTTTTCGCTGATTTTTTCATAATAAAGTGTTTTGAGTTGGTGATTTTGGATGAATTTTTACTGCAAATGCCGTATTTATCGCACTAAAATCTAGCCTAAATCGCAAAGTAAAAAACTAAGCTATTGTTGTAAATTTCTAGATTATTTTGCTCGTCTTTTTCTGTGTCAAATTTGGCAAATTTTTCTAGCTTATCAAAAAGGTTTCGAGCAAATTTTGGCGTATTCGGCGTATTTTAAGCAAAATTTCATTGATAGTTCGGCGGTTAGTTTTAATTTGCTAGGCGAGATTTTATTTTACGTGAATTCTCTATAATTTCCGATATTTTTATTTTTCCTTTTAGATTGCGCCAAATTATAATCAAAAAAAATTTAATGCGACAATTAGATATTTATATCATCAACTTTTTGATCGTAATTAGTAAATTAAATCTAAAAAATAATTTTGCAAAATCTTGCTCTGTTTTGTTTTGGGCATAAGCGCAAAATCACCAGTTTCATTTTGCCCATAGCCATAAAAGCCTGCCACTAGCTAGTTTTTTTCATTTGCCAGTTGATCATATTGAATTTATACGTCTTATTTCATAGCAAAAATCTTTGCATTTTATATCATCGCGCTCTAATGCAAAAGTAAATTTTAAATCTTTTTTGTTAAATCTTTTTTGTAAGATTTTAAGAAATTTTCTAAAAATTATCATCTTTATAATGCTTTTTTTAGATCTAAAAGTGATTTAATAAATCTTGAACTTCGTCGTTTATATCGTGGAGTGCAGTAAATATATTGTAGTTAGTTTTTTGAGAAGTTCAAATTCCGTTTTATATTTTTCAATATATTTTATGAAACTATTTAATCTTCTTGTAAAATTTTGTTCATAAGCAATCTAACATAGGATGAAATTTAGTCAATTCAGACTAAATTTCACAAATTAATGAAGTTATTTCACACTAAATTTACGCAGTAAATTCAATAAAAGCCATCTCGGCCGCATCGCCTTTACGCAAGCGAGTTTTTAATATTCTTGTATAACCACCATTTTTATCAGCAAATTTTGGAGCGATTTGCTCAACTAATTTTTTTGTAGCAACTTTATCTTGCAATTTTGCAAAAACAGCTCTGTGAGCATTAAAATCACTACCTTTTTCATCACGACAAAGCGCTGTCGTAATTAATTTTTCAACATAAGAACGAAGCTCTTTTGCTTTTGGCAAAGTTGTCTCGATTTTACCTACATTGATGATTGAGATCGTTAAATTTTTAAGTAGCGCAGCACGATGAGCCGATGTTCTACCTAATTTTCTATAACCATGCTTATGTCTCATTATCTACCCTTCGATTTTTTCATTTTTTAATTCAGCGATTTTCTTTTTGAGAACCTCTTTATCGCCAATATCTTTTCCAACTGGATAACCAATCTCTTCCATTACGGATTTTATCTCTTCAAGAGATTTTTTGCCTAGATTTTTTAAACCTTTTAATTCAGCCTCATCCATAACAGCCAACTCGCCAATAAAGCGAATGTTTGCCTTATCTAAGCAGTTAAAACTTCTAACGCTAAGACTTAAATTTTCAACTTTTTCAAATAACTTTGCGTGTGTCTCTGTCTGTTTATTTGCCACAACGCCGCTGACAAGATCCACATCAACGATTTTTGTGAAAATAGATAGTTGCTGATACATTGCCTCTAGTGCATTTTTAAATGCACTAATCGGGCTTAATTGCCCATCGGTAGTGATTGTAAAAATAATTTTTTCAAAATCAGGATTATCTTCAACCAAAACATTTTCTATATCATAAACTGCACGTTTTACTGGTGTAAAAAATGCGTCTAACGTGATATAGTCTTTTTCAGTATAATCCATCAACTTTTCGCTAGGAACATAACCGATACCTTTTTGAATAACAACGCTAAATGTCAAATCGACATCTTCATTTATAGTTGCTAAATATGCATCCGGATTGACAATCTCTACTAAATCGTTGTTTAAATCAGCGCCTTTTATCTCTTTTGAGCCCTTAAAAGTGTATTCAATAACTTCGCGTTTCGAATCATTTTTTAATCTAAATCTCAAATTTTTTAAATTTGCTATAAAAACCGCAACATCTTCAAACATACCACGAATACTATCAAATTCGTGGGTTACACCAGCAATTTTTACAGCAGTCGGAGCAAATCCGACCGTGCTTGTATAGAGCAACCTTCTTAGTGGGTGAGCCACCGTCACAGCGTAACCCGTCTCAAAAGGATACGCAATCACTTTTGCCACATTATTCCCAATGTTTTCAACTTTTATCTCAGTAGGAATATAGGCTGATGTCGTGATTTTTCTCATATTTGCCCCCTATTATTTTGAGTAAAGCTCAACAATAAATCTTTCCTCAACAGGAATAACAATCTCTTCTCTATCTGGAGTTCTTGTAAAAATTCCATATCTTTTATCTTTTTCAACATCAACCCAAGCCACAATACCAGTTTGCGCTGTTAAATCCAAAGCGCGTGAAATTTGAGGATTGTTTTTGCTTTTTTCAACAACTTCTATTTTTTGTCCAACTCTCACATTATATGATGGAATATCTACTCTTTTACCATCAACTAAGATATGTCCATGAGTAACAAGCTGACGCGCAAAACGTCTAGTTGTAGCAAATCCCATGCGATAAACCACATTATCTAATCTTTGCTCTAAAAGTTGTACCAAAATCGCACCCGTATTACCATCGCGACGAGCTGCTTCTGCAAATAATCTGCGGAATTGCTTTTCACTTACACCATACATAAATTTTGCTTTTTGTTTTTCACGTAATTGTGAGCCATATTCGCTTATTTTGCCACGTTTTTGCCCATGTTGTCCTGGGGCGTAAGGTCGTTTAGCTAAAGCACTTTTGCCAGCTAATCTTCTCTCACCCTTCATCGCCAAATCTACACCAAGGCGTCTTTCTAATTTTTCAACTGGTCCTGTATATCTTGACATTTTTTATCCTTATACTCTTCTTCTTTTAGGCGGTCTGCAACCATTGTGTGGCAATGGAGTAATATCTTTAAAATATAAAACTTTAATTCCCTCTACACCACCTACGCTTTTTACTGCAGTTTCGCGTCCGCTTCCTGGACCTTGCACCTTAATGCCAACTTCTTTAATACCTTGTTCTTTTGCTTTGCTTAATGCATCTTCTACGGCTTGTTGCGCTGCATAAGGGGTAGATTTTTTGCTACCTTTAAAATTTAATGCACCAGCAGAACTCCAAGAGATTAAATTTCCCATCTCATCAGTTACACTTACCATGGTATTGTTAAATGATGCATTAATATAGACGATACCTTTGGCGATATTTTTTTTAACTGCCTTTTTCTTAACTACTTTTTTAGTTGCCATATTATGTCCTTACTTAGCCGCCGCGCCGACGGTTTTTCTTTTGCCTTTGCGAGTTCGGGCATTTGTTTTTGTTTTTTGACCGCGAACTGGAAGACCTTTTCTATGTCTTAAACCTCTGTAATTTCCTAAATCCATTAGAGCTTTAATGTCAATCGCGACTTGTTTTCTAAGATCGCCTTCAACAGCATAGTGCTCTTGAATTTCTTTACGAATTGCAGCAGCTTCATCTTCGCTAAGCTCAGATACTCTTTTATCGTATGAAATTTGAACTGCGTCTAAAATTTTTCTAGACGTAAAAAGACCTATACCATAAATATATGTAAGTCCATACTCAACTCTCTTTTTCTTTGGTAAATCAACACCTGCTATACGAGCCATCGCTTATCCTTGTCTTTGCTTATGTTTTGGATTATCGCAAATTACATGTACGATGCCTTTGCGCTTGACAATCTTGCATTTGTCACACATCTTCTTTACAGAAGGACGAACTTTCATCTTATTCTCCTAAAAAAAATTCCGCTTTTTTAGTCAAACTGCTTTTAGGTTTGTCGAAATTTTAAACCAACTATTTTTAAAATAAAGCGGTAAATTTTAAAAAGAGTTCTTCATACAGTTTTTTGCAAAATTGCGAATTTATCTAAATTTATCTTTATATTTGCTTATTTAAAGCAAATTTTTAGAATTAATTTTGCATTGATTAAAAAAATTTTGATCAAAAATTGAATGAAATTAAAAAGGTTTAGAAATTTAATATAGTTAGTTTATTGAATTTTTGTAATTCAATAAACTAAATTTTATTTATATCGATATGTAATTCGACCTTTATCAAGGCTATAAGGCGTAAGCTCAACTTTTACACGATCGCCTGGCATAATTTTTATATAATGCATACGCATTTTACCGGCAACATGGCATAAAATAACATGCTTATTATCAAGCTCTACCTTAAATGTCGCACTAGGAAGTGCTTCTATAACATTTCCATCTATCTCAATAACATCATCTTTTGCCAAATTTTCTCTCCTTTTTGCTAAGACTTGCTTAAAATTTCAACTTTATTATCAACCATTGCAAAGCAGTGTTCATAATGGCTTGTACGTAAACCATCTTTACTAGTCACATTCCAATGATTTTTCGCAATTACTGGCGTGCCATCTTTTTGACAAATCATCGGTTCTATGCAAAATACCATGCCATTGCGAATTTTAGGACCTTGTTTTGGATTTTTGCTCTCGCAATAATTTGGAATTTCAGGCTCTTCGTGCGGACGTTTGCCAATGCCATGACCACAAAACCCAACAAGCGGAACATAGCCACGCTCTAAGATAAACTGCTCTAATGCGTAGCTTACCTCTTTAAAATGCATTCCAACTTTTATAAAATTTGCTGCAAATTCCAACGCATCTTTACTGCAAGCAATCAAATTTGCATCACTTTGAGAAATTTCGCCAACAGGCAACGTTCGTGCACTATCACCATAATATCCGTTCAACCCAACAACCAAATCCACACCCAAAATATCACCCTCTTTTAAAATCGTTTCATCTGGGATTCCGTGGATTATAGTTTCATTTAATGAAAGACAACTAGCGTTTGGAAAGCCGTAAAGCCCCTTGCAAGATGGCTTTGCCCCTTTTGAAATGATGAAATTTTCAATCATTTTATCAACCTGCAAAAGCGACATTCCTGGACGTAAAATTTCAGCTGTATAATCAAGAGTTTGAGCGACTATTTTATTAGCCGCCCTTAGACCATCAAGATCCTTTGAAGTTTTTATAGATATTGACATTTTTATAGACCTATTGTTGTGCCTAGTGTTTTATATTTATTCATATCGCGCTGAGCTTCTATTTTTCGCATAGTATCAAGCGCAACAGAGACAACAATCAAAACGCTAGTTCCGCCAAATACAAACGTAACACTCATAAATTTCATCAAAATCCATGGCAACGTTGAGATCGCACCAAGATATAACGCACCCCAAAAGGTTAAATTACTAGCGATATCATTCATAAATTTAGCTGTAGCTTCACCCGGACGAACACCTGGAATAAAGCCTGAGTTTTTCTTGATATTTTCACTTATATCTTTTGAATTAAATGCGATTGAAGCATAAAAATATGCAAAAAATACAACAAGCAAAAACATCAAAATATTAAAGGCATATTTATTTGGATTAAGAAAATCCGCAACAACTTTTATATATTCATTTGTGCTAGATTGCAAAATCGTAATCGGAAACATCAAAACAGCGCTCGCGAAAATCGGCGGAATAACACCACTTAAATTTACACGAATTGGAATATAGTTCATAATACGTTTATTTTGATTTTGAACCAAAATTTTGCGTGGATATGAAACTGGAATTCGTCTCTCTCCAAGCTCTACATATATAACAAATCCAATTGTAGCAAGTATGATTAATACAGTAAAAATCGCTACGACTAAATTTGTTCCGCCTGTGTTTATTGACGTAATCGCGTTGCCGATATTTTTAGGAATTGAGCTAACAATTCCAGCAAATATAATAAGACTAATTCCATTACCGATACCACGTTGTGTAATTTGCTCACCTATCCACATCAAAAGCATAGTTCCAGCAAGCATTGAAACGCATGCCAAAGCAACAAAGGTATCTCTATCTATTGTAATGGGATTTTGAGCACTTTGCCTGCCAATACCACTAAGCCCGATGCTAACGCCTATTGCTTGAGCTATTGTAATTACAATTGTCGCATAACGAATAATTTGCATATATTTTTGCATTCCGTCGCGCTCTTTTTTGAGCTTTCCTATGTTTGGAAATGTTGCAGCTAGGAGTTCCATGATAATTGAAGCGGTGATATAAGGCATAATTCCCAAAGAAATTACACTAAAACGTTCAACGGCTTGTCCGCTAAACATGTTGAGCATTCCAAATACATTATCTGAATTGCTCTTAAAAAAATCGGCAATAACACTAGCATTTACGCCTGGGACTGGCACGTATGCCAGTACCCTATAAACAAGCAAAAAACCCAAAGTAATTAAGATTTTATTGCGTAAAGTTCCCATTATTTATTTCCACTAACGCTAATTTTATCATCTTTGATTTTTGAAACTAGCGCGTTTGCGCCCTTGCCTATTAATTTGATTTTTTCTACGCTTTTACCAAATTTATGCACAGATTTAATGCTCTCAAAAGTGATCTCTGAAAGCTCGGCAACAGCTGAAATTTTCTCAACATTGATTACATAAGGTTTAACAAATTTAGATCTAAAACCAACCTTTGGAAGTCGTCTTTGTAGAGGTTGTTGTCCACCCTCGAAACCGACTTTTTCGTGTGAGCCAGTTCTTGCTGTTTGACCTTTTCCGCCACGTCCTGCTGTTTTACCCAAACCGCTACCTTGACCGCGACCCAGTCTCTTTCTTGAATGCGTACTACCGCAAGCTTTTTGTAAATTTTCTAAACCCATATTCTATCCTTTTAGCATACTCAAAGCTTTAATTGTAGCTCTTACAACATTTGCTGAGTTATTTGATCCAAGTGATTTTGTAAGAATATCTTTAATTCCCGCAAGCTCAATCACAGGGCGAGTAGAACCACCAGCGATAACACCGGTTCCTTCGCTAGCTGGTTTTAGTAAAATTTTACTTGCGTTAAATTTAACTTCAATATCGTGAGGGATTGTCGAACCTTTTCTTTTAACTTCAATAATATTCTTAAACGCATCATCAACAGCTTTTTTTATCGCATCTGGAACTTCTTTTGATTTACCAAAGCCAAAACCAACTAAGCCATTTCTATTACCAACAACGATCAAAGCTGTAAATCTAAATCTTCGACCGCCTTTTACAACTTTCGTTACTCTTCCGATATTAACGATTACTTCTTCAAATTCTTCTCTATTATATTTTTCCATATGTTTTTCCTTATAATGAGATTCCGTTTTCACGTAAGCCATCAGCAAAAGTTAGGACTACGCCGTGGTATAAATAACCATTTCTATCGAAAATCACTCTGTTTATGCCTTTGCTTTTTAATTTGGCCGCAAAATCTTTAGCCAAATTTAAAGCACCTTCCTTATTAGCTTTTAAACCCAAAGCTTTACCGCTACTAGCGCATAATGTAGTCGCATTAACATCTTCAATCGCTTGAACATAAAGTGTTCTGTTTGACTTAAAGAAAGAGACCCTAGGACATTCAGCAACTCCGTGAATTTTAGCACCAATTCTTCTTTTTCTTTTTGCTCTTAATAAAAGTTTTCTTTTTAATACATTTGCTGTCATAATCTACCCTTATTTCTTAGCAGTTTTACCGGCTTTGCGGTTAATGTGCTCTTCTAGATATTTAACACCTTTACCTTTGTAAGGTTCTGGTGGTCTAAATTCGCGAATAATAGCTGCGATTTGTCCTACTTGTTGTTTATCGCTACCTTTGATTGAAATAATGTTTTTTTCAACTTTTGCCTCAATACCTTTTGGCAATTCATAATTAATTAAGTGCGAAAATCCTAGGCTTAGCTCCAAAATATTTCCTTTAACAGCTGCTTTATAACCAACGCCGTTAATCTCTAATTTTCTCTCAAATCCATCAGTTAAACCAACAATAATATTGTGCGCTAAAGCTCTATATGTACCCCAAAACGCTTTATCTTGCCTCTCTTCGCCTATTGCTTCAAAAGTTAGTTGATTATCCTCAAATTTAACGCTAACATGCCCCTTCGTATCAAGCTCTTTTTCTAAATTTCCTTTTTTAAACTTGATAACTTCGCCATCAACACTAACTTTTACATCGCTAGGGATATTAACTGGCTGTTTTCCTATTCTTGACATTTTTATCCTTTTATTTGTCTAGGGTATGAAATTTAACTTTTAAATTTCCATACCACAATGCCATAAAAGCAGAGTAAATCAAGCTGTTGCTTGATTACCAAATTGTGCAAAGCACCTCTCCACCAACGCCATTTTTATTCGCATCAGCACCACTCATAACACCTTTGCTTGTGCTTACGATAATTGTGCCGTAGCCATTTTTAAATCTTTTAATATCATCTTTGCCTTGATAAACTCTACGACCAGGTTTTGAAATTCTTTTAACTTCATTAATTACACTTTTGCCATTTTCGTCGTATTTTAAAACTACATTAATAAATTTCTTGTTGTTCTCTTCTACAACGTTGTAGCTATCAATATAGCCTTTATCGGCTAAAATTTTCAAAGTAGCCTCAACAACATTTGAATGAAGAAGTTTTGTAGTTTCAAGTCTTCTCATAGCTGCATTTCTGATACGAGTCAATCCATCTGAAATTAAATCATTAGACATGTTTTCTCCTTACCAACTTGCTTTTTTAAGACCTGGGATTAAACCCTCATTGCCCATTTTTCTTAGGCATACGCGACAAATTCCAAAGTCCTTATAAACAGAATGTGGACGGCCACAAATTTGGCATCTCGTATAAGCTCTAGAACTAAATTTCGCAGGTCTTTTTGCCTTAGCAATCATAGATTTTTTTGCCATCTTATTTTCCTTTTGCAAAAGGCATGCCAATTAACTCTAAAAGTCTAAATGCCTCTTTATCGCTATTTGTTGTTGTAACTATCGTAATATTCATACCATGAGTGCGTAAAATTTTATCATACTCAACCTCAGGGAACATTAGCTGTTCATTTAAGCCAAAGTTATAATTACCTCTACCATCAAAACCATTTCTAGCGACACCGCGGAAGTCTTTTACCCTAGGTAGCGCAATAGAAATTAGTTTATCCAAAAAGGCAAACATATTCTCTTTTCTTAAAGTTACTTTGATTCCAACAGGGAAACCTTCGCGCACTTTAAAACCAGCGATTGATTTTTTTGCATTTGTCAAAACGGCTTTTTGTCCAGCAATCAACGAAATTGTATCTGCCATATTTTGCAATACTTTTTGATCTTTGCTAGAATCGCCGGTGCCTACACTAATAACAACTTTTTCGATAGCTGGAATAAGCATAGGGTTTTTTATGTCAAATTCTTTTACCAAAGTCTCTTTTATGCTATTTGCATATTTTTCTTTTAATCTATTCACGATTATTCCTCAACTTTCGCTACGTTAGAAATATCCATAGGCATCTCTTTTTCTTTAAAACCACCCTGAGGATTTTGTTCTGTTGGTTTTAGAGTCTTTTTAGCGACCTTGCAACCTTCTACGATAACTTGATGAGTTTTAGGAAAAACAGCCCTTACAACGCCGATCTTGCCTTTATCGTCACCCGCGATAACTTTTACTTTATCGCCTTTTTTAATCTTAAATTTGATATTTGCCATTATAACACCTCCGGAGCAAGCGAAACGATCTTCATAAAACCGCTATATCTTACTTCTCTACCAATAGGACCGAAAATTCTCGTTCCAACTGGTTCTTTTTTAGCGTCTAAAATTACGGCTGCATTTTCGTCAAATCTAATAAGCGATCCGTTACCTCTATGGAGCTCTTTTTTTGTACGAACAACAACGGCTTTTACAACTTGACCGCATTTAATTTTTCCATTTGGAAGAGCTTTTTTTACAGAGCAAACAATAATATCACCAACTGTTGCATAACGTCTTTTGCTACCGCCTAATACTTTTATACACATTAACTCTTTTGCGCCACTATTATCGGCTACGGCTAATCTTGTAAAACTTTGTATCATTATTCAACTCCCGCTTTTAAAACAGCTTTTAATCTAAATGATTTTCTTGCGCTAATCGGTCTGCACTCAACAGCAGAGATTACATCGCCAACCTTTACGCTGTTATTTTCATCGTGAATTAGATATTTTTTGAAACGTTTCACAAATTTGCGATATCTAGGGTGCATTATCCTTCTTTCTACTAAAATAGTAACAGTTTTATCACCAGCTTTTTTAAGCACGATACCGTGAATTTCTCTTTTAAATGCCATCTTTATCCCCTTATTTCGCATTGATCGCAGTTTTTACTCTAGCGATATCTTTTTTAAGAGCACTAATTTCTCTAGGGTTAGTTAGTTGCATCGTTTTTAACTTTTGTCTAAGCGAAAACAAAAGCACCTTTTTTTCTTTTAATAGCGCATTTAACTCTTCTACGCTTTTATCTTTTAGCTCAGTATATTTCATTTTCACTCTCTCTTGTTATTATCTTTGTTCTAAAAGGTAACTTATGAATAGATAATGTTAAAGCTTCTCTAGCTATTTTTTCACTAGCACCAGCCATCTCAAAAATGATACGACCCGGCTTAATATTCATAACCCACTCTTCTACGGCACCCTTACCTTTACCCATACGAGTTTCAAGAGGTTTTTTGCTAATTGGTTTATCAGGAAATACACAAATCCAAACTTTTGCTTGACGATTTACATATCTAGTCATCGCAATACGAGCAGCTTCAATTTGGCGTGAATTTATGCGTCCAGCTTCAACAGCTTTTAAACCAAAATCACCATAAGTCAGGTCAGTGCCACGAGTTGCATAACCACGATTTCTGCCCTTCATCATCTTTCTAAATTTAGTTCTTTTTGGCATCAACATGACTATTTACTCCTTCTTGGTCTACGTGTTTTTTTAGGAGCGCTCTCTTCTGTCTTTTCAGGTTGAATTCCTTTTTGCAAAACTTCACCTTTAAAAATCCATACTTTAATACCGATATTTCCGTATGTCGTATGAGCTTCTGCAAAACCGTAATCAATCTTTGCTCTTAAAGTATGAAGTGGAACGCGACCCTCCAAATACCACTCTGTTCTTGCCATTTCGGCTCCGCCTAAGCGTCCAGCAACCGCTATTTTAATACCCTTTGCTCCCGCTTTTTGCGCACTTTGAATAACTTTTTTCATAGCACGGCGAAAAGCTACACGACGCTCTAATTGCATAGCGACATTTTCAGCAGCCAATTGTCCGCAAGCACCTGATTTGCGCTCTTCTTTGATATTAATCGTAATATCTTTGCCGACCAATTTCGCTACATCATTTTTCAAATTTTCAATCTCTTCGCCTTTTTTACCAATGATAATACCAGGGCGAGCTGCAACGATTGTAATTTTTACTTTTTTCGCAGTG
>CAUTSW010000031.1:0-15203 GCA_963541085.1 uncultured Campylobacter sp. | reverse complement strand
AATTTAATCTAAATTTAACTCAAATTTAAAACAAATCATCACTTCTCTAAAACATTAAAGCTGTGCAAAAGCAGATATTAGCGTCAGCCCTCTATTGTGCCCACTTTACAAACATAATTTATTTAATAGTTCTTTGTTTTTGTTTTGTTAAAATTTAAATATAAGTCGCGCGCTGGGGTAAAAATTTAGCTTAAAATTTAGTTTGTATTCGGTGCAAATTTGGCAAGATTACACGAAAATTTATTCTAAATAGGTAGATAAATTTTTAAAATTTACCCGCGTATTTAAAATATGATTTTTACCAAATATACTCTTTTTTCAAAATCAAATATGGCTTTAAAAACTGCTCATCTTTTATCTCTAATTTTTTCGCCAAATTTGGATCTAGCACATAATAATTTATTTCGAGATTGATTTTTTCTGTTTTTTGTGGCACTTTAAGCGGTATTTTGCGCACTTCAAGCGGTTTTAAACGCGTGTCAAAAACCAAATTTTGCGCTGTGTAGGATAGCGTCTCGTCGCTTTTAAAATCAAAATATTTTGCGCGAATTTCAAATTTTTCATTAAATTCTTTTAAATTTTCACCATAATCTACATCTACGACAATCGAACGCCCAGAAAAACCAGACGGTAGGCGATGCGGAATTAAATTTTTAATAATCAACGCCTTTTCTCGCTTGTCTAAACTAATCTCCATTGCGCTTTCTAAAAGCTCAGGATCGTTTCTCACGCCTGAAAATTGGTGATCTTTTATATCGCGCGCAACCGCTGTGGTTTTATTAATTGTTGGTGCAATTATCTCGTTTTTACTAAATTTCATGTGGCAATCATCGCATCTATCAGAACTTTTACTAGTTTGAAATTCATTTCTCATCTCATATAGTGAAAATTTATTTGCACTGCCAAAACCTTGATGGCACGCAAGGCATAGATCATTTCCGCTTATAAAATGCTCTCTTTTGTCAGTTTTATGATAACCTGCGCGGTCGTTACTCTCAAATGGTCCTACGATTGTGTCATCTGTGACGAAATTTAGCGCGTTGTAGCCTGATTTTGTGTCTGAGTGATTTTGTTTTACGCTATCTGCATTGTGACAAATATAGCATGAAATGCCCGTCTTTACGTGCTTTGCTGAGATTGCGTCATTTACCTCTTTTACCTCTTTTGCGTTTGAGCCTAGAAATTCTTTCGCGATTATAAACTCATCTGCTACAGATTTTATCTCTAATCGCGGGTTGTGGCAGGTGCCACATGTTACTAACATCTCTTCAAAAGATTTATGTGAGTCTATCGCGCTAAATTCTACCGCTTTTTTATATAGTTCGTTTTTGTCTTCGTGCGAAATTGCGTGCAAAGATGTTTGCCATTGTAAAACTTGATCTTTATGGCAAGCGATACAATTTCTTGGATCTTTAAATTTGGCTGGAATTTCATTAGCAAACAAAATACAGCCTAAAAAAAATAGCAAAAGCAAATTTCTCATAATTTTTCCTTTTTTACAAAAATATCCACTGTATTTTATCTAAAATTTAGATGATTTTTTGCTTTATAAAATATTAATTATTTAATAAAAAGGGTTAGAATTGCGCCTTATTTTTTATCTATTTTAAGGAAATTTTTATATGAAAAGGGTTCATTTTATCGGTATTGGCGGGATTGGGATATCCGCTATTGCTCGGTTTTTAAAAGAGAAAAATTATGAGATTTCAGGCTCAGATATAAAAGAGAGTGCTATTACTCGAGAGCTACGTCAAAGCGGTATGAAAGTGTGTGTCCCTCACTCTATAGATGCGATAGAAAATCCGGATTTTGTTGTATATTCAGCGGCGATTAAACCAAATAACATTGAGTTGGTAGAGGCTAAAAGACGCGGTATAAACTGCCTTTCTCGAAAAGAGGCTTTGCCATTTATTTTAGAGGGTAAACGTGTATTTGCAGTCGCTGGGGCGCATGGTAAAAGCACGACAAGCGCGATGTTGGCTACTCTTTTAGAAGGTAGTGTAATAATTGGCGCGATTAGCAAACAATTTGGTTCAAATATGAAATACGAGCAAAGCGAAAATGTGATTTTTGAAGCCGATGAGAGCGATAGTAGCTTTTTAAATTCAAACCCATATCTAGCGGTGGTTACAAATGCTGAGCCAGAGCATATGGAGCATTATGATTTTGATTTAGAGAAATTTTATGCGGCGTATCGCGGGTTTTTAGAACGCGCTAAAATTCGTGTGATTGATGCTGATGATGAGTTTTTAAATTCGCTTAAAATGGATTTTACAAAGCTCAATCGCAGTGATATTACCGAGCTTAAGATGGTTATTAGAGATTTTGAGCCATATACGAGTTTTAATCTTAAAAATTTGGGCAAATTTGAAGTTTATGGCATGGGTGAACATATCGCAATTGATGCATCGCTTGCGATTTTAGCAGCGAATTCTCAAATCGGGCTTGAAAAAATTAGACAAAATTTAAAAGAGTATCGCGGGATTAAAAAGCGTTTTGATATTCTTGTGGCTAATGCAAATTTTGCTCTTATTGATGATTATGGACACCATCCTACCGAGATTTGTGCGACGCTAAAGAGTGCTAAAACTTACGCAAATTTGCTAGGTATTGATAAAATAACGGCGATTTTTCAGCCACATCGTTGGAGTAGGTTAAAGGCGAATTTGGACGGATTTAAGCGATGTTTTGCAGAAGTTGATGAGCTTATTGTTTTGCCTGTTTATGCTGCTGGAGAAGAGCCGTTTGATATTGATTTAAAGCGTGAATTTGATGGTGCGATTTTTACAAATTGCGTTGAAAGAAATGACAATAGTATTGAATTTAGCGATGAATTTGGCGTAAAGCGCGTCTTAAATTCTGGGCTTGTTATAGGCTTTGGCGCAGGGGATATTAGTTATCAATTAAGGGGCGAGAGTTGAGAATAATTCTATTTTTATGTCTTATTTTGTTTTTGATTATTCTATTTAGTGTGAGTTCTGAAATTTTAGACAAACGCGCCAAATTTAGCATAGCTTTTTTGCTTGTGATTTTTGGTGGCGGGATTTTTGTATATTCTAAATTTGATGAGCGTTTAAGTGATTCAAAATCTAAACTTGTTGCCGAATTTTACGATAAAGGCTACATAAAATGTGAAAATTTAAATATAGACACAAATAATTATGAGTATAAAGCCTCCATCACATCTTTTGTTCCAAAAAAGCATGATTTAAGGCTTGATATGATCGATATTTCGCGCTGTTTAAAGTCGCAAAATTTACAAGAAGATTAAATTTTAAAAGATAAAAGGAGAAAAAATATTGAAATTTATAAAACAAGCGCTAGTTATCTTTTCTGTCTGTTTTATAGCTGAAATTTTAAATAAAATTACACATGGATTTTTGCCGACTAGTATTTTGGCGCTCATTTTGATGTTTTTGGCGTTGCAATTTCGCATTATTCGCCCAGCTCATATTAAAGAAACGGCTGTGTTTTTAATAGAAATTATGCCGATTTTGTTTATTCCGCTTGGTGTTGGATTGATTGAAAGCTATAAACCGATGATGGAGCATATAATGGCGATTTTGGTGATTACGATTGTTTCTACTGCTGTGATGATTGCTATAAGTTCGCTCACCACTCAAAAGCTCTATCGTCTAAAGTCAAAAAAACACATGCAAGAGTTACAAAAGGAGCTTGAAAATGGTTGAAATTTTATCAAATTCCGCCTATTTTGGATTGGTTATTTCGCTTTTTAGCTATCAGATCGCTTTGATAATAAAAAATCGCCTGAAATTTGTTCTGTTTAATCCACTCTTGGTTTCGGTTGCGCTTTGTATTGGTATTTTATTGGCATGTGATGTGCCTTATTCAAAATTTATGGCTAGTTCTGAGATGATTGGTTATCTTTTGATTCCTGCTACTGCCTCTTTGGCGGTGCCTTTGTATGAGCAAATTGAACTTTTAAAAAGCAATTGGGTTGCGATTTTAGCAGGGATTGTTAGCGGGATTTTAGCCGGACTTACGACGATTTTTATTTTGGCATTGATTTTTGGATTAAATCATGAACTTTATGTGACGCTTCTATCAAAATCAGTTACGACGCCGATTGGTATTGCGATTAGTTCGCAACTTGGCGGAATTGTTACGATTAGCGTTAGTGTCATTATTATCACAGGTGTTAGCGGTGCGATGCTTGGCGAGTATATTTTTAAATGGCTAAAAATTGACGCACCTATCGCACAAGGTGTCGCGCTTGGCACAGCATCTCATGCGATGGGAACTGCAAAAGCGATTGAGCTTGGTGATATTCAAGCGGCTATGGCGAGTTTATCGATAGCGGTTACTGGAATTTTGACATTTTTTGGTGCTTGGATTTTTAGTCTTTTTATTTAGGAGAGAGAGATGGTTATTTCTATTGGACGACAAACCGGTAGCGGAGGTAGAGAGATTGCGCAAAAATTAGCTGATGAGATCGGGTTTAAATATCTTGATAAAGACGCGCTTTTGCGCCGTGCTAATGAGATTGGTTGTTTTGAAAAAATGTATAACTTTTATAATGAAAAGCCCGTGAATATTTTAGTTCAAGCGATTGCGCAAAATGAGGTTGCACGCAAAAAAACTGAGGAAATTTCTGCCATTTATGATCAAATTTTGCGCGGCGGAGATTTTATTATTCTTGGGCGATGTGCGAACTATTTTTTTCGCAATAAAGATGATTTTGTCTCTATTTTTTTACATGCGCCGCAGGAATTTAAAGTCGTAAGATTGATGCGTGAGCGCAATAAAAATCGCGCTTTTGTGATTGAATATATGCAAAATTTAGACGCCCAACGCGCATCTTTCCACAAATATTATACGGGCGAAATTTGGGGCGAAACTAACGGATATGATTTTTTGATTAACACAGCAAAATTTGGTATCGACGGGACGTTAAAGCTAATTAAAACGATTGTAAAATGATCTATCTTTTTTCAAATACACAGCCAAATTTAGCCGATGCGCCAGATATAAAACACGTCGCTTTGTTGCAAATTTCGTATATGAAATTTGATATAAATTTAAGCGATTTTGACGGGCTAATTATCACATCAAAACACGCATTTAGTGCGATTGAGTTTAATCAAATTTGCATTAGTGAGAGCGTAAAAAATCGGCTTAAAATCTGGGCGATTTCAAACGCTAGTGCAAATGCAGCACGCAAATTTGGATTTAAGCAAATTTATACCGCACAAAACAGCACAGGAGATGCCTTTGCAAGGGAAATTTTAAGCCAAATTTGCGGACGAAATTTATATATAAAAGCCAAAATCAATGTATCAAATTTGATTAAAATTTTGCGCGAAAACGGAGCAAATTTAGATGTAATTGATGGCTATGAAAATTTGCCTTGTGTTAATATAAATTGCGAAAAACCTGCGCAAAATTCAGTTTTAATATTTACTTCACCTAGCAATTTTAGCGCGTTTGTAGATAAATTTGGCTGGGATAAAAGCTATCAAGTCATCGCTATTGGCGAGACTACAGCGCATATTATGCGTGAAATTTGCACTCCAATAATTTCAAAAAAAAGTGATATTAATGCTTGTATCACTCTTGCGCGGTCTATAATTTAAGCTTATTTTCATTATAATTTGCGCGCCTGGACGATTTGACAGCGTTATTTTGAGGGTCTAACGCATTTTTAAAAGCGGGATCGTAAAGCTCGTGTGTGACGTGATTTTGTTTGAGCTATTTTTAGTGAGAGATTGCGACCTAATCTAGTTTTCTAACCGCAGGATTGGCTTTTTTTAGGCCTATTCTTCTTGCGCATCGGTCGTTTGGGTTTTTAAGGAGAATTTTTGAAAATTTTAATAATCGGTAGCGGTGGCAGGGAATACGCAATCGCTTTAAAATTACTACAAAACAAACACACATTATACTTCGCGCCAGGTAACGGCGCAACTAGCAAACTTGGCACAAATTTAGAAATTTCTGATTTTGAGACTTTGGCGACATTTTGTATAGAAAATGGCGTAAATTTGACAATTGTAGGACCAGAAGATCCGCTAACAAAGGGCGTTGTAGATGTTTTTAAAAAACGTGGTTTAGATATTTTTGGACCAAGCGCGGCTGCGGCTAGATTAGAGGGCTCAAAGGCTTATATGAAGGGTTTTTTAGAGCGAAACAATATAAAAACAGCACGTTTTTTAAGTAGTTCAAATTTAGATGAAATTTCTAAATTTATAGATGGCATTGATGGCGAAATTGTTGTTAAAGCTGATGGACTTTGCGCTGGAAAAGGCGTAGTTATCGCTTCTAATAAAGATGAGGCAAAATCATTAGCGTGCGATATGTTAAGTGGCGAGAGCTTTGGCGATGCTGGAAAATGCGTCGTTGTAGAGGAATTTTTAGATGGGTTTGAGCTAAGTTTTTTTGCGATTTGTGATGGTGAAAATTTCGTCTCTTTGCCGATAGCACAAGATCATAAAAAATTAAACGACAACGACGAGGGTCCAAACACGGGCGGAATGGGTGCATACGCGCCAAGCCCGCTTGCTGATGAAAAGCTCATAAGACGGGTCGAAAATGAGATTATCGCGCCCACGCTTTGTGGCATGAAGCGCGAAGGTGCGCCATTTTGCGGAGTGCTTTTTGTCGGGCTTATGATTGTAAAAGGTGAACCTTATGTGCTTGAATATAATGTTCGTTTTGGCGATCCTGAATGTGAAGTTTTGATGCCGTTGATTGATGGGGATTTGGGAGAAATTTTGTTAAATGCGGCGCGCGGAGAGCTTCGCGAGATAAAATTGCATGATAAATTTGCGGTTGGCGTTGTGATGGCGGGGCAAAATTATCCATATAAATCATCGCCAAAGGCTCAAATTTACGTGGATAAAATCCCGCAAAATACGCACATTTGCTATGCTGGCGTATCTAGCGAAAATGGCGAAATTTTCTCTAGTGGTGGACGTGTATTGGTTTGTGTTGGTGTGAGCGATACAATTTTACAGGCTAGAAATTTAGCCTATGAACTTAGTCAAAGTGTAAAATTTAGTGGCGCGCAGTTTAGAAAAGATATCGCCTATCAGGCTTTAAAATAATGCAATTAGCATCAAATTTCCACAGATTTATCTCATTTTTGATTGATGAGTTTTTAATCACTATACTTTTTTGGATAATTTTTTACGATGATTTGCGTGAAATTTCTCAAAACAGCGCTCTCATTAGTGATTTTGTGAAAGATAAAATTTACTACTATTATGCACTCATGACGATGTATCAGATTTTTTTCATACACAAATATAGCACAACGCTTGGGAAAATGGCTCTAAAATTAGAAATTATTGCCGAAAATGGCGAGAAAATTAGCGCATCGCAAATTTGGTTGCGCTCTTTTGTGCGTTTAATATCTGGGAATTTTTTATATCTTGGTTTTGTTTTGGCACTATTTACACAAAAAAGACAAACTCTGCACGATTATTTTGCAAAAACTATCATCATTAGGAGAGATGATGCGTAAAGGAATTATTTTACTTTTGATTTGTCTAAATTTAGTTCAAGCAAAGGTCCAAAATGTCGAGCTTTTAGCCGACAGTGTTACGCAAGTTGGCGAGATGGTAAATGCAAACGGTAACGTTGTCGCCTATTCGCAGGACTATTTTTTGACCGCAGATCGCGCTGTTTATGATAAAAAAAATGAAATTTTAGAGCTTTTTGGCAACATAAATGCGATAAAAACAAAAACGCAAATTATGCGCACGGACTATTTAAAACTCTACTTAGCGACCGATGGAAGCGAATCAACCGCTACATTTTTAATGGATCAAGAAGGAGAAATTTGGAGTCAAAGCAACAAAACTTGCTCTGATGCTGAGTATTATCGTTCAAAAGGTTCGATAGTGTCTAGTTGTAACGTGCAAAATCCCGACTGGAAAATTTCATATACAAGCGGAAAGATGAATAAAAAGACTAAATTTATGCATCTTTATAATCCTGTTTTTTATGTTGGAAAAGTGCCAGTATTGTATCTTCCGTATTTTGGTTTCCCGACCGATAAGACGCGCAGAAGTGGGCTTTTAATTCCTGAGATTGCCTATCTTAGCGAGCAAGGATTATATTATAAACAGCCAATATATTTTGCGCCGATGCAAAGCTGGGATTTAGAATTTGACCCGCAAATTCGCACGCGTCGAGGCGCGGGAGTCTATACGCAGTTTCGTTTTGCCGATAGCCCGTATTCATATGGCGAGATAAAAGGTGGTGTTTTCCAAAATAGACAAAAAGCACAAGAACGTCTTGAATATAAAAACAGATCTCACCGCGGTTTTGAGGTAAATTATGATCGAAGTAAGCTGGCTGGATATCTATTGAATGGCGATTTTCGCGAAAATTTATGGCTAGATTTTAAATCTATTAATGACCTTGGATATTTTGATTTGATAGAGAAAAAAAGTAGCAGTAATGATTCGCTAATTAGCTCAAAATTAAACTATTACGCAACCACTGATGAGCACTATGCTGGGCTTTACGCAAGATATTACATAGATACAGCCAAACTAAATAGCTACTCAAAATATAAAAATCGTGATACGCTTCAAGAGCTCCCATCGCTTCAATTTCATAAATTTACAACTAATCTAGTAGTACCAAATTTGACATATTCAGTTGATTTGAATTATCACAACTACACGCGTAAAGTGGGCACGCGCGCGGAACAATATGACCTAAATGTGCCACTAAATTTAACCATCCCTTTACCTAGCGAATATGTTAGATTAAATTTGGGTGAAAATTTATATGCGACGCGGATAAATTATGGCAGAAATTATGAATTTAAAGATGGAAATTTGCTAGAACATAAAAAAGACGACTATGTAAATCACTACCACTCTATCGGGATTAACTCAGATTTAGCTAAAGCTTATGAGAGCTTTTTTCACACGATGGCGTTTAATGTAGATTATATTCATCCAGCGTTTCATCGTGGCGATATTGATGAGCGAATTTTTAAAAAATATGTTTATGATGATATCGGCGCGAGCGCATCGTCTTCTAGGTTGCAAAATATAAAAGATAGTCTTTTTTACGAGGATAATTTTGTTGGTAAATTAAGCAAAGATTATACACAACGAAATTTAAGTACCAAATTTACACAATATATTTTCGATCAAAACGGTCAAAAGCGTCTGCGCCATAGCGCAAAGATAAAGTATGATTTTGTAGATAAAGAATTTGGAAATTTAGATAACAAAGTAAATTTATATCTTAATAATGGAATTAGCATCGGCAATAGAATTTCATACTCATTAAAAAGCGACAGCCTGGAAAAATCGCAAACTTACGCTAGCTATTCTGGCAAAGTTGTTGGTGCAAAAGTTTCGCACAATTATGAGTATGTAAAAAGCGCGACATCTCAAAATATCACTTACGACAAGGAAAACTATCTAAATTTCGGACTAAATTTTAAACTGCCAGAGTATTTTAATCTATTTAGTGCTCTTGAATACGATTTACAAAACTCATATACGAAAATGTGGCGCGCAGGTATTACAAATAATCGCAAATGCTGGAATTACACTCTTGTGTATCAAGAAAATATTGAGCCAAAGACCACATCTCGCAACAGCGTAGAAAAAGAGAAAAAAGAGCGTGGTTTATATCTGTTTGTAAATTTTTATCCATTTGGCGGTGTGCATTCACATGTTTCACAAACTGATGATGAAAGATATAAATGAGCCTTTTTAAAGACAACATAGACGCAGCGCAAAAACTTTTGGATCTTTTGCCGGATGATGAAATTTTGGCGAAAAATCCGCTTATTATATGTGCGTCGCTTGATGCGCTAGAAATTTGCGACTATTTGGCGCGAAAGCTTAAAATAGATTATGAAATTTTATTTGTAAAACAAATTTTTTCTCCAATAAATCCTGAATGTTTAATCGCGATGGTTAGCGAGACAAAAGATATCGTTATTGTAGAAGAGCTCCGCAAAGCGTTTGAAATCACGTTTGATTTCATATATGGCGAGAGTAGTAGGGTTTATGATGAGAAAATTTTAAAAGATCTATATAAATATAGAAAAGGAAAATTGATAGAAAAACTAAAAGATAGAAATATTTTATTAGTAGATAAGAGTTGCGATAGCGGAATGACAGCGCTCATTTGTGCAAAATCGCTGATGAATTTGGGTGTAAAAGAGATTGATTTTGCTGTTCCTGTTATCTCTAAGGACGCGAGTGAAAAAATCGGCGTTTTAATGGATGAAATTTATTGTGTAGAGCGCGTGGCAAACTACATCGACATGGATTATTATTACGAAAACGAAAGTAACAAAAAGATCGATGAAATTTTAAATTCCAGCCCATATTATTTACCTTTTAAGAGACAAGGAGAACAAGATGCAGTGCAAGATTGAGGTCAATAACCATATTGAAATTTTTGATATAGATAAGGTTGCAAAACAAGCTGCTGGTGCGGCACTTTTGCGTGTAAATAACAGCGTGGTTTTAGCTACTGTGTGTCGCGATGAGACGCCAGCTGATGAGGATTTTTTGCCATTAACTGTGCAATATATTGAAAAAATGTATGCGGCTGGGCGAATTCCTGGCGGATATGTAAAGCGAGAAACAAAGCCAAGCGATGCCGAAACTCTAAGTGCGCGTATTATTGATAGATCGCTTCGTCCGCTATTTCCAAAAGGTTATACATATCCTACACAAATCGTCGTTTATGTTCTCTCAGCTGATGAAGAGACTGATTTGCAGGTAATTTCGCTAAATGCGGCTTCGATGGCACTTTATCTTAGCGATATTCCTGTTAATGCGCCGGTTTGCGGTGTGAGAATCGGGCGAATAAATGATGAGTTTGTATTAAATCCATCAAATTTGGAGCTTAAAAAAAGTTCACTTGATCTATATTTAGCGGGTGTTAAAGATGAACTTTTGATGATTGAGATGAGGTCGCTTCCTAGCATAAAAAATGGCGTGCAAAATATGAATGAATTTAGTGAAAATTTAATGTTAGAGGCGATAAATTTTGGTGCGGATGCGATTTTACGCCAATCAAATGCTTATGAAGATACGTTTAAAAATCTAAAAAAAGCCGATGCAAATTTAGAGTTAAGAGCTGAAATTAGCGATGAAAATTTGGCTAAATTTATCGAGGAAAATTATAGTGATGCTGTAAAATCAGCGATTAATCAAATGGCAAAATCAGAACGCGCAAGTGAGCTAAATAAAATCGCAAAAGAAATTTTTGCAACCGAAATTTCTACGCAAAACGGCTGGAATCTTGCACTAATCAGCGATGTTTTAGGCAAATTTAAACGCAAAATTATCCGCTCTCAAATCATAAACGAGCGTAAGCGAGCTGATGGTAGAGCGCTTGATGAGGTGCGCCCGATTAGCATTGAGACAAATGTTTTGCCTAATACGCACGGAAGTTGTCTTTTTACGCGTGGGCAGACTCAAGCGCTCGTAATTAGCACTCTTGGTAGTGATAGCGACGCACAGCTTAGTGATAGCTTGACCGATAAAAACGGTATAAACGAAAGATTTATGTTTAATTATAATTTCCCTGGATTTTGTGTTGGCGAGGCTAGTCCGATAAAAGCACCGGGCAGACGCGAATTAGGTCATGGAAATTTGGCAAAACGCGCGCTATATCCTAGCGTGCCGATGAATTGTGATTTTGTTATTCGCACTGTAAGTGAAATTTTAGAGAGTAATGGATCTAGTTCTATGGCTAGTGTTTGTGGCGGGTCGCTTAGTTTGCGCGCAGCTGGTATCAATAGCGTAAAACTTGTCGCAGGCGTGGCGATGGGGCTTATTTTTGAGGGCGATAAACATGCGATTTTGACCGATATTATGGGGCTTGAAGACCACGATGGCGATATGGATTTTAAAGTAGCTGGTTCGCGCGATGGCATTACGGCTCTTCAAATGGATATAAAACTTGGTGGAATTAGCGAAGCAATTTTGCGCGAAGCGTTAGAACAGGCAAAGGCTGGTCGCGATCACATTTTAAATTTGATGCAAAAGGCAAACGACGAGATAAAAATCAACTACGACATCTTGCCAAAACTTGAAATTTTCCACGTCGAAAGCGACAAAATTCCTGATATTATCGGGCAAGGCGGCAAAACGATTAAAGAGATTATAGATAGATTTGGTGTTGAAATTGATCTTGATAAAAAGAGTGGCGAGGTAAAAATTTCATCATCAAGCACTGCAAAAGTGATAAATGCAAAAGAGTATATTTTAGAATTACTTAGCAAAGATGGATCAAATTTTAGACGCACTAGAAAAGAGAATAAGAGCGTAAAATTTGAAATTGGCGAGGAATTCTATGGCGAAGTGAAAAAAAATGCCACTTTTGGAGCGTTTATTTCGTTGCGTGATGGCGTAGACGGATTGTTGCATATCTCTAAAATTAAAATTCCGATGATGGAAGGTGATTTTGTGAAAGTGCGCGTAAGTGATGTAAAAAATGGCAAAATTTCACTAGATTTATCAGAGCAAATTTAAAATAAAGGAGAAAAAATGGAGCTAAAAAAAATATTTTTCCCTATTGGTGGCGGAACGCATTTAGAAGAGCGAATTCGTGGAGCGTTGCTTGTTAATCGTCATTTTGGGACCTATCTTAGCGTTTTAGCATGCCAATATGATCCTAAGATTTTAGGTGGCGTGTTTTATGATGATGTGTTTGATGATAACCAAGACGAATTTGTCGCTGAGCGTAAAAAAAATATCGAAATTTTCAAAAAAGTTGCAAATGAACTTGGTGTAAAAATCAGTAAAGATCAGCATGAAGCAGGTTGCGCGTATTTGCGAAATGCGGCTGGAATTCGCTCTGAGCTTGTTGAAAAATACTCAAAATATTCTGATTTAGTTGTTTGTGCTGTACCAACTGATGGCAAGATTACTGGTACTTTTCGCGCATCTGTGATGAGTAGCGGCAAGCCTTGCATTGTTATCCCGCGGGTTTTAGAGGAGTTTAAAACAGATCGAATTTTGCTTACACTGTCTGGTTCGCCTGCAAATTCTCGCGCTCTTACACGCTGGATTCCTGTGTTAAAAACAGCGCGCGAGGTCCATTGTATAAGCTCAATCCACCATCTTCAAGAGAGCGAAGCAGAGACAAAAGGGCGAATTATCAACTATCTTGATCTACATGATATTAAAATTTCTAGCTTTAAAACATTGCCGATTGAGGGCAAAATTCCTGGCGAAATGCTTGTTGATGAGAGTGTTTGTGGTAAATTTGATGTGATGATTACCGGGCTTGATATGGAAAATCATCTAAAAGAAATTTTGGTTGGAGGAATCTCAAAAGAGCTTTTGCAACGCACAAAAATCCCGCTTTTGGTATGAATTTTAGGCTGTATTTACGGCCTAAAATTTGCCTTCTTTCTTAAAAATTACTTATTCAATTTATTTAACTTTAAAAAAATAAATTTTTGTAAATTTAAAATGTTATAATCGCGCCCATCTCATCAATTTAATAGGAGAATTTAATGGAAGTTAGCGATAAAAGTAGAGTTAAAAGCGAAATTTATCTTTCTAAAATAGTAAAAGCAGACGATATTGTCAAACTGATTAAAGATGGTGATACGATCGGTTTTAGTGGTTTTGTTGGTTCTGGAATTCCGCTTGTTGTGCCAAAAGCGCTTGCAAATCGAGCAGAAGAGTTGCATAAAAATGGCGAGAAATTTCAGATTAGTGTTTTTACAGGTGCTTCAACTGATGTTGATTTAGATGGAGCTTTGGCTGGTGCTAATGCTGTTAAATTTCGCACGCCATTTTCTACAGATAAAACAATGCGCACAAGGATAAATTCTGGCGAGACTGCCTATTTGGATGTGCATCTTTCAAGCCTTGCGCCGCAAGTTCGCGCTGGTTTTTTTGGCAAAATGGACTTTGCTGTTATTGAAATTTCAGGTATTAAGGAAAATGGAGAGCTTATCCCTTCAACATCTGTTGGCAATAATCAAGCTTGGTTAGATTGCGCACAACATGTGATTTTGGAGCTAAATACCCATCAGCCATTGGAGTTAGAAGGATTTCATGATGTCTTTGTAAATCCGCTTCCGCCATTTTCAAAGCCAATTCCACTAACTCATCCTGGTGATCGCATCGGTTCGCCTTATCTTCATGTAGATCCCGCAAAAGTCGTCGGCGTGGTACTTAGCTCAACAGAAGATAGATTAAATCACTTTACGCCGCTTGATGAAATTTCAATAGCGATTGGCGATAATGTTGTGAAATTTTTAAAAGCTGAAGAGGAGGCTGGTCGTTTGCCAAAAGATACATTGCTACCTTTACAAAGTGGTATCGGAAATGTCGCAAATGCTGTTTTGGCGGGGCTTTCGCGCGCCGGATATAAAAATTTAGAGTGTTATTCAGAGGTTATTCAAGATGGAATGCTAGATTTAATCAAAGATGGCACTGTTAAATTAGCTAGCGCGGCGGCACTTTCGCTTAGCCCTGTTGCTGTTGGCGAATTTCGTGAGAATGTGAAATTTTATCGCGAACATATTGTTTTGCGTCCGCAAGAAATTTCAAACAGCTCAGAGCTAATCCGCCGTCTTGGCGTCATCGCGATGAATGGAATGTTAGAAGCTGATATCTATGGAAATGTAAATTCTACCAACGTAATGGGCACGCAAATGATGAATGGTATCGGTGGATCTGGTGATTTTGCGCGAAATGGATATATTTCGATATTTTTAACGCCTTCAACAGCAAAAGATGGCGCGATTAGCTCGATTGTTCCTTTTGTAAGCCATGTAGATCACACAGAACACGATACTATGGTGATTGTAACAGAGTATGGGTATGCTGATTTGCGCGGATGTTCGCCAAGGGAACGTGCAAAAAGAATGATCGCCATTGCTCATCCTGATTATAAAGAAGCGTTGCAAGACTACTTTGATAGAGCAAATTTAGGTGAAAAAGCAGGGCATACGCCACATATTTTGAGTGAAGCGCTGAGTTGGCATGATAAATTTAACAAAACAAAGACTATGAAAAAGCAATAATTTTCGCAAAATCGTAAATTTTATATAAGACACTAAACTTTCGCAAGATATTTATCTGCTAATTTAACGGATAGATATCTTTAAATTTCATATAAACTCTTCAAAATTTGAATATATTTTAAAAAAAACGTCTATTTTTTGTAATTTTTTTGCAATTTCTCCCCAATCCTTCAGCTTAATTTAAGCATTGCATGTATATAATTCC
>CAUTSW010000030.1:0-15925 GCA_963541085.1 uncultured Campylobacter sp. | reverse complement strand
TTGTTTTTTGCGCGTTAATTACAGCTGTTCTTTTGCCTTTTGTAATTCTAGTCCAAGGAACACCCCACGCAGCCAACTCACGTATCGCTTTTGGCGAAGTTTGCACAAACATTCTTGCTACTTGTTGATCACAGCCCCAATCACTCCCCTTTACAGTATCTGCAAAATGGACATCTTCATTATCGCCTTTTCCCATTGCTGAGTTTCCAAGGCTAGCTTGCATACCGCCTTGTGCCGCAGCTGAGTGCGAACGACGAACAGGACACAAACTCAAAACTATAGTGCTATTGCCTTTATCCGCAGCCGCTACTGCAGAGCGAAGTCCTGCTAAACCACCGCCAATTACCAATGCATCACAATAAACTATATTCATAAAATCTCCTTACAATTTAAAACCGATTTTTATGAAAACGATCAAATTTAATATACCCAAAACTAAAAATACAACGCTAATAAAATTTCGCGCTTTTATTAGTTTTTGTCTGCTCTCTTTTGCATCTTTTCCCTCAAAAAATCCCCATTTTGCACACACGCGATACAAACCAATACCGCCATGAAGTTCAACAGCAAAAAGTAAAACAAGATAGAATAAAAACATCAAGTGAGTAGAGACGCGAGTCGCGCTAATTTCGGCACTTAATTCACCGCTAAATGCGATAATGCAAAGGTGCGCCGAAGCTAAGAAAAACATAATAAAACCAGTAATTGCTTGAATAAGCCACAAATTTGTATCAGGATGATTCATTCTTTTTGCGTGAGCGCGATAAGCTTGCCATTGTCTAAAATTTATCGGCATCTTTCGCATACCAAGCAACGCATGAACAAAAAATATAACCAAAACCCCAATCGCAACGATCATAGTTAAATAGCTCATCGCTGGCGAATCACTAATAAAGCGCATCTCAAACATATAAACGACTCTATTAAACATATCCTCGCCAAACAAAATGGTCGATACAAAAAGCATATGTAGCCACATAAATAGCCCTAAAAAAATCCCCGTCCCGCTCTGGATTAGATCCAATCTCGCTGGACACCTGCTCTTGCGACGTTGCGTTGTAACACCTAAAAATCCCTCGATTTTACAGCTGTCAGTTTGCGTAATATTCTCGCTCATGAGCTTCTCCTTTGTCTAAAAATTTGGTTAAAACCGACGGGATTATAGTATATTTTTCCTTAGTTTTTTGCTGAATTTTTCTTAAAAAAGCAAGACAAATATAATAAAATTCCAGCCACAAACATTACAAAAGAGAGAATTTGCCCCATACTAAAATTTAAAAATACAAAACCTAAATTTGAATCAGGCTCACGCCAATTTTCGCACACATATCTAGCCACGGAGTAAAGTATCGCATAAAGCCCTATTAATTCGCCACTTTGACGTCTTTTGATATCTCTAAATTTACTATAAAAAAACAAAATCACAAACACCACCAAACCCTCTAAAATGGCCTCGTAAATTTGGCTAGGATGCCTCAAAACTCCATCTACCAAAATGCCCCAAGACACATCGGTAACGCGCCCAAAAAGCTCTTGATTTAAAAAATTTCCAATACGCCCAAAAAAGTAACCAAGTGGCACGCAAAGCGCGACTAAATCAAGCATTTTTAGTGTAGAAATTTTAGCTCTAGCACAAAACCAAAGTGTAGCGATAATAAAACCAATAACCGCCCCGTGATAACTCATGCCGCGAATTCCGACAAATTCGCCATGGTAAAATGGGTTAAAAATCTCCCAGGGATGTGTAAAAAACCACGTCGCCTCACCAGAATAAACAATAATATAACCCAATCTAGCACCCAAAATTACGCCGATTTCAACCCAAATAAAATAGTTCTCCAAAAGAGATTTTTCGTAACCAAATTCCTCTTTTTTGGCAAAATATTTTCCCAGCCAAAGTGCCGTAAATAGTGCCAAAACGTACATCAACCCATACCAATGCACCTTAAATCCAAAAAGCGAAAACGCAATAGGGTCAAAGTGCATATAAATTTCATTCCAAGAGTTCAAAATTATCCTTATTTGTTTTAAAAATTTATCGCGAAATTTTGTAAATTTTATAAAAATTCAAAAAACACAGCGCAACAAAATTTTTCGAATAAAAATTTAATTTTGCTAAAAATTTCGCGCTGGGTTTTGCGACTTTATTTTACGCCAAATTTGCTACGCTTTTAATCCTAAAGAGAGTTTAATCATATTGCAAAAATCACCCAAAAACCAACCCATAGCACGGTAATACTCACTCTTTGCATGAGTTTGCAGATGTTGCGCAAGAGCTCTAGCTGTAAGAATAAAATAATCAGTTAAATAAAGCCCCAAAAGAGCGTGAGTTTTCTCATCGTTATCGTGCTTTAAAACAGCCGATAAAAATGCCAAAGCATTTGAGGCGTGAGAGTTATTTAGCTCTTTAAATGGTGCTTCGTAGCGAACTTTTTCAAAGAAAAGCGTAAAATCAGTCTCATTTACAAGCTTAAAATAACTAAACTCAAAAGCCCCTTTTAGCGCGTAAAAATCGGCTTTGATATCCGCTACATCTTCTTTTAAAGCGTTGTGCCAATGCTCGTGTGCTGTTTTATTTTCGATTGTTTCGTTTGTTAAAATCCAGTTTTTACTCATCTTTCTTAAGTCGGTTTCGCTAATTGTGCTTCTAAAATTTGACGCAAAAATTATACAAATCACGCCATAAAGCTCACCTATTTTCATCAAATTTCTCCTTATATTTTAAATTTATTCATTTTTTAATGTATGTAAAACATCAACTTGCGTAGCTTTTTTTGCTGGATAATAAGAAGACAAAACAACAATAAAAATCGCGCCAAATAGCGTCATTAGCAGATCTTTTAGAGATAATTCCATAGGCAATTTACTAGATCCATAAACATCTGCTGGCAAATTTATAATGTCAAAATTTCCAAGCAACCACACGCCAAATAGCCCAAGCACAACTCCAGCAATAATCCCACCGCCACCAATAAGCCCACCAAGCGCAAAAAATACACGTCTGACCTCTTTACGACTAGCACCAAGACTTAGTAAAAGCGCGATCTCTTGACGACGGTTCATCGCAGTCATCAAAAGAGATGAGATGATATTTAAACTAGCCACAACTACAATAAGCATAAGCACAATAAAAAGTGCGCGTTTTTCAAGAGCCAACGCACTAAAAAAGTTGCCATTGTGTTGCCACCAGCCAATCGCACGCCCAGCAAAAGGCAACTCATCAAATTTTTTAATATCGTTAAATGGATCGTTTGAAAAGACATGAATACCATCATAGACATCTGTTTCATAGCCTAAAATTCGCGCTAAATCATCAATATTTGCGTAAATATAGGCTCTATCATAAGCAATAAGCCCTGAACTAAAATCTCCACGCACATCAAAACGCTTCATTTTGGGAATTAAACTAAACCCGCCAGGATCGCTTTTAGCAAAAACAAGTGTGATTTTTTCGCCGTTTTCAAGATTAAAATCATCTTTAATTCCTTTGCCGATAATTGCGCCAAAATTTGATAAATTTGCATCTGATACACCAGATTTTAACACGGAATTTATTTGAATTTCATCATCTAAATTTACGCCAAAAATAATCCCGCCTTCAAGCTTTTCGCCATTTTTTATGATAACTTGTGAGTTTATATAAGGGCTAAATTTCATCTGTGGAAATTTATTTTTTAGCTCCTCTACATCGCTTTTTGCGACGCCGTGACTAGCCCCATAAATTGTAATTGGATAATTCATTGCAAAAAGTTTGCGTTCAAATTCTTTATCAAAGCCATTCATTATCGCCATCGCAACAATAAGCACCATGAGTCCAATCGTAACTCCCAAAAATGCAAGCACAGCGCAAAGCGAGATAAACGGCTGGGTTTTATCAAAACGTAGATATTTAAAAAGTAGATATTTAACCAATTTTAGACCTATTTTTTCGCAAATTTGCCCACTTTTGGACCACTTTTTCCGCAGCAATCTTTATATTTTTTACCGCTTCCGCAAGGACAAGGCTCATTTCTGCTTGTGTGTTTTGTATCACTTGCATCTTGGTTTTCATCTAAATTTTCAACCGAATTTGCATGCGAATTTGCGTCTGAAATTTGATTAGAATTTTCATCTTCAAACGTAAATCTTATCATCTGCAACATCCTAATACTATCGCGTTTTAGGCGATAAATTAGCTCTATAAATAGATTGTAGCTCTCTTTTTTATACTCAACAAGCGGATCTTTGTGATTATAGCCGCGCAGACCTATTCCAGCTTTTAGCGTGTCCATTTGATATAGGTGTTCACGCCAATCTTTATCAACGATTTGTAAATAGACCATTTTTTCTATGCTTTTGCGCTGTTCATCGCTAATTGCTCTCATTTTTACATCATAAGCACTCTTTAAATTTGCAGTTATTAGCTCACTAAGCTCATTGTAATCATTCGCTTTTTCAAGCTCTGAAATTTCGATTTTTTCGCCTATTTCGTTATAAATTTGAGTGCTGAGTGCCTCTAAATTAAAGCTATCTTTTGGCGTAATATTATAAATTTCTGCCTGCTCTAACAAGTACTCCACATATGTTAGGCGATTTGCGTCAATCTTTTCGCTTAAATCATAATTTTCATCTAAAAGTTCATCTCTGTATTTATAGATAGCTTTGCGCTGTTCATTTGCTACATCGTCGTATTCTAGGATATATTTTCGGCTCTCAAAATGCAAATTTTCAACCTTTTTTTGCGCATTTTCAACCGCGCGGGTAACAAGCCTACTCTCGATACTCTCGCCATCTTGTATGCCAAGACGCTCCATTATTGTCTTGATTTTGTCACTACCAAAAATTCTTAGCAAACTATCTTCTAAACTAAGGAAAAATCTACTCTCGCCAGGATCGCCTTGACGTCCAGCACGACCGCGAAGCTGATTATCGATACGACGGCTTTCGTGTCGCTCTGTGCCGATAATATAGAGACCGCCAAGCTCTCTAACCTCATCATTTATACGGATATCTACACCACGTCCTGCCATATTTGTCGCTATTGTAACGGCACCTTTTGCACCGGCACCAGCGATAATTTGCGCCTCTTTTTCGTGATTTTTAGCATTTAAAACAGAGTGGGCGATCTTTTCTCGCACTAAAAGTTCATGCAAAACTTCGCTCTTTTCGATACTTGCCGTGCCGACAAGGACGGGCTGTCCTTTGGCGTTTGCGCGTTTAATCTCGTCAATTACAGCTTTAAATTTTTCGCGCTCTGTTTTATATATTAAATCATTTTGATCGATTCTAGCCACTGGGACATTTGTCGGAATAGAGATAACTTCTAGTTTATAAATTTGGCTAAATTCCGTAGCTTCTGTTTGAGCTGTGCCCGTCATGCCAGATAGCTTTTCATAAAGCCTAAAGTAGTTTTGAAATGTAATATCGGCTAAAGTTTGGCTCTCTTGTTGGATTTTTACGCCCTCTTTTGCCTCTAATGCTTGATGAAGTCCTTCGCTAAAACGCCTGCCCTCACTAAGACGACCCGTAAATTCATCGACAATCACAACCTCATTATCCCGCACAACATAATGAACATCTTTTACAAAAATATAGTTTGCCTTTAAAGCTTGATCTAAATAGTGACTTAAAATCGCATTATCAAGCGTATAAAGGTTATCAACACCAAAAAGCTTTTCTGCTTTTATAATACCAGCCTCAGTTAAGAGCACGGTGCGATTTTTCTCATCAACGATAAAATCGCCGCTTGGTTTGTCTTTTGGATCGCTTGGCGCTTCGCCTTTTTGCAAATTAAGAGCTACTTCATTTGCCTTTATATAGCCATCAAGCGTCCTATTTGTAGGTCCTGAGATAATCAAAGGCGTCCTTGCTTCATCTATTAAAATACTATCTACCTCATCGACAATCACGAAATTATGTCCGCGTTGAACTTTTTCTTTTGCATTAAATTTCATATTATCGCGCAAAAAGTCAAAACCAAATTCGTTATTTGTGCCATAAGTTATATCGCAAGCATAAGCTTCTTTGCGCTTTGTATCATCGTATTCGCCACCGACTATCACACCAACAGAAAATCCCAAAAAATTATACAAAACACCCATTTGCTCAGCATCGCGTTTTGCTAAATAATCATTTACCGTAACAACATGCACACCGCGCCCGCTAATCGCATTTAAAACAACAGCCAAAGTCGCCACAAGCGTCTTGCCCTCGCCTGTTTTCATCTCGGCAATATTTCCATCATTTAAGACCATTCCGCCGATTAGCTGCACATCAAAATGGCGCATATTTAGCACACGTTTACTAGCCTCACGCGTAATCGCAAAGCTCTCATTTAAAACACTCTCAAGTGACTCGCCACCACTTACTCGTTCGCGCAGAGATTTAAATTCGCTTTTTAAATCATCGTCGCTTAAATTTGCGTACTTTTCCTCAAGCGCATTAATTGCCTTAACTCTTTTTGCGTATCCTTTTACAATGCGGTCGTTATGCGTACCAAACATTTTGCCTAATAGTTCTTGAAACATCTTTAACCTTTTGAAATTTAAAAAACGCGCATTGTAACATATATTAATTTAAACTCGATAAAATCCGCCGATTTTATCTTTTAAAAGGATTATAAAAATGAAAAAATTTAGTAAATTTGCGCTCTTTTTAGCTCTAAGCGAAAGCATATTGAGTGGAAATTTAGATTTTAATACACTAAAAAGCGATTTCACACAAGTTGTTTTAAGCGAAGGAAAGACACTAACCTACACAGGAAATTTCATCGCCGATACGTCTCATGCGTTTTGGCACTACGAAAAACCAAATGTCAAAAACATCTATTTTTCCGGCTCAAACGCTATCATAATCGAACCAGCACTAGAACAAGTAATCCAAACGAGCCTAAAACAAACGCCCGATCTAAGCGCGATTTTACGAAGTGCAAAGCAAATTTCAGACGAAATTTATACCGCCGAATTTGATGGGATAAAGTATAAAATCAAACTTAAAAACGGGCTACCTTCGCAAGTAACTTATAAAGATAAGCTAGAAAATGACGTAACTTTTACGCTAAAAAATGCCGTTAAAAATGAGCCAATCAAAGACAACAAAATTTTTACGCCGATTATCCCGGCAAATTTCGACATCGTGACAAATTAAAAAATTTAAAGTAAAGAGCAAAAACTCTTTACATCTGTTAAACTCATGAAATTTAGCGCAAATATCTCTCATAAATCACAAATTTATAATAAAACGCCACTATGAAAAACATAAGCCCCAAAACACCAGTGATTACGCTTAAATTTAGCCCGATTTTAAAGAGCGCGCCCACCATCACACCAGTCATGGAAGCCACAAGAAAATAGGCCATATCATTATAAGCGATAACCCGCCCAAGATATTCGCGTTCGCAAGATTTTTGTAACTGCGTAAACGAATAAGACCACACGCTAGTAATGCAAAATCCAGCTCCCGCCGCACCAATAAGGCTAATCCAAAAATTAAACTCCAAAATAGCCCACGCAAAAATGCCTACCCCTTGCGCTAAAATAATCCAAAAAAATGTGCGCTCATTTACAACTTGGCTTAAGAAATTTATCCCAAAAAAAGCTGCGATCGAACGTGACATATTAAGCAACCCAATCACAAGCGATGCGCTCAAAATTTCAGCATATTTATACTGCGCCAAAAGCGCAACAAGGCTATCATAAGTAGTAAAAGCAACAAACGCATGAAGCACGATATAGTGGCGCACGAGTGGTGTTTTTTTGATATAAATTAGTCCGCCACGAAGCATCTCAATTGCATTTTGCGTCGTTTTAGATACAGCAAAGGTAAATTTTAGTCTAATTAGCAAAAAAAATGCACCTAAATAGAGCAAAAAATCGACAATAAACGCCGTTTTTACGCCAAAAAAGTGTATAAAAATCCCAGATAATGACATGCCTAAAGTGTAAGTTATCGTCCATGTAAGACCGGTCATTTCGTTTGCGAATTTGAGCGCGGATTTACTTAAAAATTTCGGCAAAGCACTAGTTTGTGTCTGAAAAAAGAGCGTCCCAGCGATAGTGCGGATAATGATAATAAGCAAAAGCAACCACAAAAGATCAAGCGAATCGATAAAAATAAGCCCAAAAATCGTCGCCATTTCAATCACAAACATAGTAATAAGCAGTGGTTTTGGGTGAAATTTGTCGATAATAATGCCATTTATCGGCGCGGTAAAAACACTAGGAATAAACGCAAACAACGCCGTAATGCTAATCGCCCAAACTGGCGCATTAAGCTTTATTAAAAGCGAATAAACACCCACAACCGAAAACCAAACGCCAAACGAACAGATAAAACCGACGCTAAAAAGTATGCGAAAGTTGCGATCGTGGCGAAGTAAAGCGAAGTATTTTTTCAAATTTTATCCTTTTATATTTGTTTTAAATTTACTCATTTTTACGCCTTTTAAGAAAAATATCGAGAAAATTTTCAAAAAATGTGGCGCTGTTTTTATTAAAAAATTAATTCATTTTATAAAAATTTGGTTTAATTTTGCGCAATTTTATAGAATTTCTAAATTTCGCTTTTTATTGATTTTACAAATTTTAAATCCCAAATTTTCTATAATTAAATTGAATATAATCGTTTAAATACTTTAGTTTTAGCACGCGAATTTCCCTTGGATTTTGCCTATTTACCCAAAAACTTTTCTCATTTTTAAACTTTGTGTAGATGAAATTTAATTAAAAATATCGCAACCAAGCGCGAATATTTTGTCTGTTTTTAAGCAAAAAATCACCGAATATTTTTTCACTCATAAAAACGCAAATTTATAGCCAAGTCAAAAAAACATTTTAAATCCAAAATTTTACACGAGCTAGAAATTTATCTTTTATCGATATTTATTCACAATTTCGCGCAATAGCCAGAAAATTCGCCATTTAAATTTTTAATTTTTAAGCCACAAATATTGACATAAGAACCGCAAAATTCTTTTGTAAAACTTTTTCATTTACTAATTCAAAGACGCCAAATTTGCTTTATTTTAAAAGCAACTCTCTCATTTTTTGTTGTTTAAATATAAATTTCATTTAAAAATTTAGACTGCATTTTTTTGACAATTTAAAACAAATCAAACATATTTGGCAAATTTTGACATCTCACAAAAGACCAAATTTTACGCAAAAAAATTAATTTATTTACTGATTTTTATAAGACAGTATCAATTTGCGCGAAATCTATTTTTTTGATAATAGCGACCAAAACAGTGCGAAAACAACCGGAAAAATCCCAGCCAAAAAGCCAATCCCCGATAAAAGATGAAATTTTAAAAGCGCGTAAAAACAACCAAACATGAATGCGTAAGCTGAGATTTTATAGAATGAAAAAAACTTTACAAAAGAGACTTTTGGCGCATTTTTCTTTTGTGTATTTTCATCTGTAAAATTATCTGTGTTTTGATCATCAATAGCGTCAAATTTACCACTTCTTAACTCATTTTCGACAAGATTTTCATAAGTTTTTAGAGTTGCAACCAAAACAAAAATCGAGCAAATAAGCGAAATTTGCGAGCTAAGAACAAAATTTAGCCCCAAAATCGCACCGCCAATCAACAAAAAAATATCAATCAAAAAGCACTTTTTGGCCACTTTTATAAACTCAAATTTAAAACTCAAACGCGTTCCTGTTTAAATTTGCTACCAAATTTCTAACATATTTTTCAATGGCACAAATTTCGCATTCATTTAGCTGTTTTTGAATTATCTTCATCATCTTTTGTGCTATTTTCATCTAAATTTTTATGGCCGTTTTTCGCCATAAATTCTAGTTCTTTTGCATCGCGCATGAGTGCTTTATATGCTTTATAAACATTCAAAAATGCGGCCGCAACACCAAAAGCGACAAACAACCAAAACAAAAGCCAAGAGCCACTTAATCGCTTTAAATATAACCCACAAACAACACCTAAAATAACCGCCACAACAATAGAAATACCAAGACTTAGCGTATTTGCGCCACGCACAATCGCGTTTAAATGCTTTGTAAATTTCATCTTTTTTCCAAAAAAATCTCAAATTTGTGCCAAATTTCGCCAAAACCTGTGCGAAATTCAAACATAAAAGTCAAACCAAATTTCAATAGTAAATTTGACCTAATTATCTTGCCAAAAGTGTTAAATTAACTCAAAATTTTAACGCCAAAACCGCAAAATTTAAATTTTGCCAAACGACTTTTTAGCGCAATCTAGCGCAAATTCAATATCGCTTTTGCTCATCGCTTCGCAAACAAATCCAGTCTCAAACTGACTAGGCGCTAAAAATACGCCCAAATTCAACATCTCGCGGTGAAATTTCGCAAATATTTTTGTATCTGAACGCTTGGCATCTGCATAATTTTTAACCTCATTTTCATTGAAAAAATATCCAAACATCGAGCCAATATTTTGCGCACAAAGAGCGATCCCGCGCTCATTTGCAAGCTCTTTTAGCCCATCTACAAACATTCTAGCAAGCTCATCTAATCTATCATAAAGCCCAGATTTTGCGCGGATTTGGCTCAAGCTTGCAATTCCAGCCGCCATTGCAACAGGATTTCCGCTAAGTGTGCCCGCTTGATAAACCCCACCAATAGGCGAAAGCATATCCATAATCTCGCCTCGTCCAGCAAATGCTGCGACATTTAATCCGCCACCAATAACTTTACCAAAAGTTACCATATCACTTTTGATACCATAAATTCCATAAGCCCCAGTGCGCGAAGCACGATATCCACTCATCACTTCATCAAAAATCAGCACGATTTTATGCTCATCACAAATCTTACGAAGTGCGCTCAAAAACTCCGCATCAGCAGGAACAAAGCCCATATTTCCAGCGATTGGCTCAATAATAATAACGCCAATTTCATGCGAATTTACAATCTCTTTGACGCTTTGAAAGTCATTATATACCGCTAAATGCGTATTTTTCGTAATATCAGCAGGAATTCCATCGCTACTAGGTTTGCCAAAAGTCGCAGCACCCGATCCAGCACTAACCAGCAAAGAATCGCTATGCCCATGATAACAACCCTCAAATTTAATCACGCCATCGCGCCCAGAAAAAGCCCGTCCTACACGGATCGCACTCATCGTCGCTTCTGTGCCAGAACTAACAAATCTAATCTTGTCTAAAAAATCATAATCTTCTAAAATCAGTTCAGCCAAACGAGTCTCATCTAAATTTGGCGTACCAAAACTAAGCCCATTTTGCACCGCTTTTATCACAGCACTTTCGATTTTGGCGTCACAATGCCCAAAAATCAGCGGTCCCCAGCTTTGCACAAAATCAAGATATTTGCGCCCTTCAATATCTTCAATATAAGCACCACTGCCACGCAACGCAATAAAAGGCTCGCCACCAACATTTGCAAACGCACGAACAGGCGAATTTACGCCACCAGGGATGATTTTACTAGCTTTTAAAAACTCTTCGTGATTTGTCATTTTTGCTCCTTTGATTTATTCTTAAAATTTGACTAAATTTAAAGCCTATTTTATAAGTCAAATTTTAAGTAAATTTTGCGCGCAAGCTGTAAAAAGGGCTTGGCGCACGCCATTTTTTAAATTTCAAATTTATCTTGCAATCTATTTAAATTTGATATCAATCCGCGTTCATCAAGCGATTTAAGCACATTTTCATCGCATTTTACCTCTTTTGGCCACTCTCTTTCATAGCCTTCCCAAATGTGTTTGCGCGTCGCATCTATCGCAATTTGCGCTCCATTGATGAAAATATCGCGAAGCGCGTCTATATTATTTACAACGCGCCACACAAGCATATAAGCATTTTGTGTGCGAACTTTTGTATCAACAAAAATGATGATTTTAAAGTGTTTTCGCTCACTTAAAAGGCACAAAAATTTATCTTTTATAAGCCCGTCTTTATCGTAATTTACAACCACGATAGGATTTTTTGTGTGTGTAAAATATTGCTTTAAGCCTAAAATTTGAGTATCGATCGCGTGAAGTTTTTCTAACAACTCATCATCGTTTAAAATTTCAGGCGCAGGTAAGCTATTATCCACACTCGCATCAATAGCCAATTTTCCACCAAAACAAGCGTTTGGACTAGCGTGATCTAGCTCATCGCAAACGCCTTGCGAAATTAGCAGACTTTTTGGCGAAATTCGTTCTAAAACATACTCGCAAATACGCTCATAATCATCTAAATTTGGCGCATCTTCACCCACAAAAACAGCGTGTTTTACAAAACTCATCTGACCCGCACCCCAAAAAGCGTGGGCGATTTGAAGTGCGTGAGCTGGATATTTGGCGCGAAATTTTGCCAAAATTAGATTATGAAAGACGCCATTTTCTGGCATGTTATAATCAATTAAATCAGGCACAGATGTGCGAAGCAAAGGTAAAAAAATGCGTTCGGTAGCTTTTCCCATAAATTTATCTTCAAGCGGAGGCTTACCAACAATCGTCGCGTGAAAAATCGGGTGAGTTTTGTGCGTGATTGCGCTAACTTCAAGTAGCGGAAAATCGCAAATCGGCGTGTAAAAACCGGTGTGATCGCCAAAAGGCCCCTCGGCTTTTAACTGCGTCGTATCGACAAAACCCTCAATAATAAAATCAGCATCAAAGGGAACATAAATATCATTTGTGATAGATTTTACAAGTTTTGCAGGAGTTTTACGAATAAATCCATAAAGCAACATCTCAAAAACCCCGCGCGGAAGTGGAGCTTGGGCGCACCAAATATATAGCGGATCGCCACCAATAGCGATGCTAACGGGCATTTTCACCCCTTTTTTGGCATATTCGGCAAAAAAATCTGCGCCGTCTTTGTGAATTTGCCAATGCAAACCAAGGTGATTTTTATCATAAATTTGGAGCCTATACATACCGACATTTTGGCTTTTTCCATCTAGGCTTTGAGTAAAAACCTGTCCCATGGTAATGAATCTACCGCCGTCATTTTGCCATGTTTTAAGTGCTGGAAGTGCGCCTAAATCGACGCTATTACCCAAATTTATTATCTGCTGAGATTCGCCACGTGCACTTAAACGCTTTGCAAAAACTTTACGAAGTGAAAAAAGATAGCCAAAAAAGTCAAATTTCTCTTTTAAGCTTTGTGGCTTGCAAGGCTTAATCAAACGCTCAATCTCGTTAGCGATCTCATCTGGCTTGCGCCCAAAAATTATCTCAAGCGCACGAAATGAGCCAAAAGTATTCATCAAAACAGGCGGGAATTTCTTTCCTGAATTATCAATAGGATTTGTAAAAAGAATCGCTTTAGAATCCTCGCTTTTAACCTCCGCATAAGCGATATAACCCATCTCAAGATCGATATTTACGGGCTCTTCAATTATTTTTAAAAGCCCATTTTGGCGTAAAATTTCAACCCACTTTTGCATTTTTCACACCATTTTTTCAGCACGAATTAAAAGCTCTTTTGCGCCTTTTTCTATAAACTCAGCACCAAATTTTGCGCCGAATTCTTTAAATTCTACGCGATTTATCGTGCGATTTTCCCTTATAAACTCGCTCCCATCTGGTAGCCCAACAACTGCGCAAACATCGATTTTATCGCTGTTTTCAAGCACGCGCGCATTTATGCCGATTGGTACTTGACATCCACCATTTAGCGCACGAACAAACTCACGCTCAATAGTAGTTTCAATAAGTGAGTTTTCATCATTTAAAAAGGCTATTTTTTCTAAAATTTCTGGACGATTTACACACTCAATACCCAGCGCGCCCTGCCCCATCGCAGGTATCATCCGCCCTATTTCAAAAGGAGCAACATAAGAAATTTGCGTACCCAAATTTAGACGCGAAATCCCAGCCATAGCTAAAATTATCGCATCAAATTCGCCCGAATTTAGACGGTTTAAACGCGTATTAACATTACCGCGCAAAGAGATCACATCTAAATCAGGGCGCATCATCAAAAGCTGCATTTTTCTGCGAAGCGACGTCGTGCCGACTCTTGCGCCCTTTGGTAGCTCATCAAATTTGGCAAATTTCTGACTCACAAATGCATCCCGAACATCTGCTCTTGCACTAATAGCACCCAAAACAAGCCCGACAGGAAACTCCATCGGCACATCTTTTAAACTATGCACCGCAATGTGCGCCTCATCACGCAACATAATCTCTTCTAACTCTTTTGTAAAAAGCCCCTTGCCGCCGATTTTCGCAAGCGGTGTATCTAAAATAACATCGCCTTTTGTCTTTTGCCCAACAAGCCCAACTTCAATACCAAATTTAGAGCAAATTTGCTCTTTGATATATTCGCTTTGCCACATCGCAAGGGCTGATTTTCGCGTAGCTATGATGAGTTTTTCCATTTTATTTATCCTCTATAATTTCCACATCGATTATGTCGCTTTCGTCTTTATTTTGCCTATTTTTTTCTGAATAAAATTTGGCTTTATTTTGATTGTTTTCACGCCAAAATATAGAAAAAATTATCAACATAATCCCAATAAAATCACTTAAAATTCCAGGCAAAATCAGCGCCACTGCGCCAAAAGCAAGACTAAACTCTCCAAGTAAATAACCAAAAATTCCGCCAGAATAGCCGAAAAATCCGCCATTTTCGCGCATATTATCCATAAATTTAAACACGCCAAATTTAAATAAAACAGCCATTCCAAAAGCCCCGCTAAGCAAAACTTCAAGCGCATAAATCCCAAATCCAAGCGTCTTAATAGCCAAAATTATGAAAAATAGCTCAAAAAATGCGTAAAGCAGGAGAAAAAATTTCACTCAAATTCCTTTTTAATCACGTCTAAAATTTCGTCTGATTTTACGATAGTTTTATTCAAATTTCTACGCGTAATAAACTCGACTTCGCCATTTGCCAAGCCCTTACCAACAAGCACAGCAAAAGGAAAGCCAATAAGCTCAAAATCACTCATCTTAACACCAAAACGCTCATTTCGCTCATCAAACAAAACCTTTATCCCCAAATTTCGCGCACTCTCATAAATTTCATTTGCAAATTTCATCTGCGCTTCGTCTTTTATATTTGAAACGATAATCTCTAAATCAAACGGCGCGACACCTTTATTCCAGATACAACCACGCTCGTCGTTGTTTGCTTCAATAATCGCAGCGATTAGACGTGATACGCCAATGCCGTAGCACCCCATAAAAAACGGCTGAGTTTTGCCATTTTCATCCAAAAAATTTGCGCTCATCGCGCTTGAATATTTTTGACCTAGCTTAAAAATATGACCGACTTCGATGCCCATTTTCAGCGCAAGTTTTCCGCCGCATTTTAAACATCTATCATTTTGTTTTACACTGATTAAATCGCAAAATCTCTCTTGCTTAAAATTTACAACACTAACGCCGATAAAATGGTAATCTAGCTCATTTGCACCAGCGATTAAATTTCGTTCATTTTCTAGCTCATTGTCAATGAAAAATTCAACATCACTTGGCAAATTTATTGGTCCGCAAAATCCCGCCACAAGACCAGCATTTTTAATATCATCAGTTGTTGCGTCTGTGATCTCTAGCGCCTTGCACGCATTTTGCGCTTTTGTCTCTTGCAACTCATCGCTTCCGCGCACGAAAAATACGACGATTTTTTCGCCATTTTCATAGATCGCTTTTTTAATCACAGCTTTTATCGTAAAAAATTTATCAATATGGAAAAAATCGGCTACTTCATCAATCGTGCTTAAATTTGGTGTTTTAAATTTAGTTTGCATATTAAATTGAGGAATTTCGCCATCAAATTCAGCCTTTTTGCGCTTTGCGGCCTCTATATTCGCGGCATAAGAACAGCTTTCGCATACAAGAATTTTATCCTCACCATTTTGCGCTAAGAGCATAAACTCCTTGCTTCCACTACCACCAATAGCACCGCTATCTGCCTCTACCGCGCGAAAATCAAGCCCTAAACGCGTAAAAATTTGATTATAAGTTTTTTCCATCAAATCAAACTCGCGCCCCAAATCATCGATA
>CAUTSW010000029.1:0-16058 GCA_963541085.1 uncultured Campylobacter sp. | reverse complement strand
GCATTCGCAGAAATTTCTCAATGCTATTTTTGTATTCTGCAGTGCGCTAAAGTTGTGTAAATTAACTAAAACATTATAAGCTTTCTAGCAGCTTGAATAAATCACTCTTGCAGGTTGCGCAAACCGCGATAAAATCGGTCTTGGCTTTGACTTTAAAGCGGATTTTTATCGTTGGCGAATTTGTGCTAAAGCTAAAAATCAGCTAAGTCATCATCAGCCATTCAAACATAACCATAAATCGTGAATTTCTAGCTTAAAATACGCCATAAAATGGGCGTTGTCTCGTTTGTGGGGCGATTTTACTATTTTTAAGCAAAACTTTAGCGTTAGCAAAAGCAAATTTGATTTAGTTTTGATAAAAATTTACGCAAATTTTGCTTATTGATTTTCGTATTAATCTAAATTTACCCTCGTTTAGATAGTCAATTTTGCTTAAAATAAAGATAGAAAAATCACTTTTTAATGCGCTTAAATTTTATAAAACAAATTCGCGTATAAGCTAAAAAAATCCAAATTTCATCGGCATAATCTTGCCGTTTGCAAACTCATTGCGGTTTTATTAATGAGTGTTTTTGCTAGCTCCACGCCTATCGTGTGCCATTGATTTATATATTTAACAAAGGTTTGCAAGCTGTAAATAAGCCACTAAATTTGGCTGTTTTCACGTTCATTTGCAATTAAATTTGAATTTTAGATAAATTTACCATTTAGTTTGAATAAGCCAAGATGACGAGCAAAATCGCATCACCAAATTTGGCTTTATCGTTTTGATTAGTTAATTTTTGCTCAAATTTGCGTTGTTGTTTTGCGTAGCGATTGACTAAAATTTGTGGCAGATTCAAGGAGCGAAATTTATGCGATTATGGGAAAATTGGTCGCGTTTATTAAACGCAATTATTTTGTGCGTCGTGAATGAAATTTGATGAGTAAATTTTAGTGGACAATTTTGTGGTTGCAAAGTCGTTAATTAATCAAGTCGCATTTACCCTGCACAGATTTGCGAGTGGTGACATGGAAATTTGGTTGTTTTGTGGGCGGTTTTGTAGTGCAATTGACTGAATTTGGCGGGAAATTTTGCACAGAAATTTAGTAAGAAATTTAGTGCGCAAATGGCAAAACAGCGCATCAATATCGTCAAATTTGGTGATATTAGCCTAGCTTTTGCAAGAGAGCGCAAAAATGAGCCAAAGCTAAAAAGTAGCGAATTTGTATGAAAAAAATTGCGAATTTACATAAAAAAATCGCGAATTTATATGAAAACAGCGACAAATTTACCAAAGTGGCAAACGAGTGGCTAACTAGCAAAACTAGGCTTAAACCGCGCATTGTGTTTTGGCTTGAAAGGCGGTTTGAAGTGCTACTTTTGCAACGTTTTGGCGCAAAAAAAATCAGCAAAATCACGCAAAAGATGTCGCCTACGCGCTAAAAAGACGATAAATAAAGGCAAATTACAGACCGCTTTAAAGGTGCTAAATTCGCTATTTAAATTTGCGATTTTGCACGAATACACAAAGTACAAATTCATCGCAGGTATCGATAAAACCGCACTTTAGCATAAATAACTTCGCGTATTTTATTAGCGATAAAGAGATTAAAATTTGCTTGCAAAAACCGACGAATGCGCCGATGAGAGGGTTAAAATTTGCGCGCTTTTTAGCTTTGCCCAAACAATGCAAGGCGCGCGCTGTGGTTGCAGATAGATTTTGCAGATAGCCCTTTAGATGATGAAAACAGCCCGCCCGCACACGGTATTTTTAAGCCAAAGCGTGAAAATATGCTGATTAACTACTGCGAAAATTTGCCGTTTAAGAGTGATTTCATATTTGCGCGGGCTAGAAATTTAAAGCGTGAAAGTGGCGAAAACTCGGTGCGAAAGATGCTTAAAAATTTTGCGCTTAATATCACGCCACACAGCTTTTACGGGACGTTTTTAACAATCGCACATGAAAGATAAAATTAGCTCTGATGTAATAAAGATGCGCTTATCGCACTCGCAAGATGAGGGCGCAAAGGGTGTTTATAATCACGCACAAATTTAAAAGAACACGCCTTTTAATGCAGTGGTAGAGTGATTATTTAGATAGTTTTTTTTGGGGGGCAAAACGGCGGAATTTAAGTGGTGAAAATGGGAAAAATTAAGGAGTGAAAACGGCGGAATTTAAGGTGATTTTGCCTTTGAATTTGCGTGCCTTGTTTACAGGCTAAAATGGAGTTAAGAGAGTAAAAAATCAAGCGGGAATTTACTTTATTGGCGATAATTCCGCTTTTTAAGCCTATAAAGTCTAATCGCGGATTTAAAGCCCAAAATTTGTTCTTTAGGAGAATATTATAAGTTTGCTCTTGAATTTAAAAAAGAAATTTTATTGTATTTTGCATGATATTGAAATCGCAAACTTGGCTTATTTAAACAAAGAAGCAAATCTTTCTAGGATAAAAAATGCAAACTAAAACTGATTTTATGAGGTATTTTAAGCTAAGAATTCCACTATTTGTAGTGATATTTAAAAAGCTTATGATGGATTAGGCAGATTTTGCTACATTTAAAGAGTATAAATTTGGATTTAATGCCAAAATTAACAAAAAATCCGCTCAAGTTTTTAACTTTTAATTTTTAAATCGCTTAAACAGGCTTTGAATTTGTGGTAAAAATCGGCGGGGGATTTTTGCGGTTATGGCTCATTATCTTTTGCGGGTGCTTTTTGTGCTAAAATTTGCCTGATTAGTTCTAAATCGTTGTAGCCAAATTTCGCACTCTTTAAACGCAACTCAACTATACTTTTTATGTCTTGGTCTATTTGATAAATCTCTACAATTTATGATTATTAACAAACCATCATAAGCCCCAATTCGCCCAAATTTTATCATCTCTTTATTTTTCATGCTTTTTAAAAATTGACATTTGCGACAACGCGACTTAAAACCCGCCATTTATCCTAGAAAAAACACTATCAAACAAATTTGTAAGATAACTCCCCCTATAAAAAGGAGATATTTTACAAGAGACCTCAAAACTTCTTAAAAAATTTAAACCCACAAATTAATCCGATTTAATACCTTTTTTGACACTATTTTGAAATTATCTCTTTAAGAGAGCCTTTAATCTTAAGCTTAACAACATGATTGCAAGCAAAAACAAGAGCGAAAAATAAAATGTCAAGAATTTTATCGGCGAGGATATCTCAAAAGATACTTTAAATCAAAAGCACTTTTGAAAATTTACAACGCAAGAACAAAAGCTTTTTTTGCAAATTTAAATCAAAAAACCAAAGTTAAATAAGAATTCAAGATTAAATTTGGCTAGAAATTTGATTGTGCTACGTAAAAATCGCCGCCCAAATTGAGCTAGAAATTCAAAACCCAGCACGATTTTAATTAAATTCAATCAAAGTTTGTGAATTTTAACCCAAGCCAAACCGCCGTTACATTTGAAACAATAAACAACTACGGCGTAATATTAGGATTAAAAATCCTATTTCAAGAGCAAATCATCGCAACATCTAAGTTATATAAAAACAAACATCACAAATAGCTACGGATTAGCCTATTATTGCGCCCATTTTAAAAACGAAATTTATTATGCTGTTTTTAAGCCCCTTCGCCACCCTTTTTGCCAGCTAAACTAGCCAATCTATCTTTTGCTTTTTGCGTGATCTCTTCTTCAAAATCATAGTAATTAAAACTAGCGCCGTGCTGGATTTTCCCATCTAGCAAATCCCCAGCTTGGCGATTTTTTAAATCCATTTGCGCCACTTTAAACCCATCTAAAGTAGAGGCAAATTCGCTTAATCGCGCAGGAATTTCGGACATTTTTGTATAAAGATAACACCAAGAATTCGCGCCATTTCGCCCCACTCGTCCGCGCAATTGATGAAGCGTCGCAAGCCCCAAACGCTCCGCTCCAACAATCACAATAATGCTAAGGCGCGGAAGCGAAATACCAACCTCAACAATAGTCGTCGTCACCAAAATATCGCCCTCATCACGAAAACGAGCCAAAATTTCATCCTTTTCGCGGTCTTTGCCGTGCGTTATAAATGTGCGCTCAAAGTTTTTTTGCCAAAATGGCGCGCCCTCGTTTAGGCTTTGATAGGTGTGATTTTCGCTCTCATTTACAAGCGGATAGACGATTATGGCTTGAAATCCGCGTGAAATTTGTTCGCGCAAATGCGCCAAAAGTGCGCTAAATCCGTCATTGCGAAAAATAATCGTTTGAATTTTTTTCTCAAAAGGCATTATTTTTAAAAAACTAAATTTTACAAGCTCTGATTGAATCAAACTCAGCGTTCGCGGGATCGGCGTGGCGGAAAATTGTATAAAATGGGCGCGAATTTCCTCTTTTTTTGCGTTTGCATTTAACTTGGAAATTTTATCTTGAAAGTTAATCGATTTTTCGTCGTTTTTTAATAAATTTGTAGAATTTTGCGCCATTTTTTGCGAAAAATTTGAATTTTCTTTTTGTTCTAGCTCGTTTTTGTCTTTAAAATTTGATTGTTTTTGTTGTGGATAAATTTCATCATTTTCTTCATTAATTTGCGTTTTATTATCAATTTGTGAATCTAAATTTTCAAACTCAAATTGCAATAAATTCTCATCTAAACTCTCCGAAATCATTTTTTCTATTAAACCACGCTGATTTGAACCAAATCTATGCTGTTCATCAACCATCAAAACATTTGCTCGGGGCAGATTTCGATACAACAAAGCGTGTGTGCCGATGATAAAATTAACGCCATCTAAATCATCTATTTTTTCGCCAGATTTTATCAATTTTACGCGAAAATCACCAGGCAAAAGACGCTTTGCCTCAGCATAAATTTGATCAGCTAAAATAGATGTTGGCACCATTAAAATCGCACTTCCAGCCATCAATGCCGCCGCAAAAATCACAAGCGTTTTTCCGCTTCCTACATCGCCCATTACAACGCGCCTTTGCGCCTCGTCGCTGCTAAAATCACCACGAATATCATTGATTGCACGCAGCTGATCTAGCGTTGGCACAAAGGGCAGAGATTTTATCCACCAATCGATATTTTGAACCAAAAATTTTCGCGCTAAAAAGTGAGTTTTTTTCTTAGATAGACGCTTTAAATAGGCAAAAATTTCAATAAATTTTAAAATTTCATTCTCGCCGCTATTGATTTTGGCTAAAATTTCGACGCTTTTAGAGTCGTTTTTATGCAAATCCAATAGATATTCGCTCTCATCTTTATTTAGCCCTTCGCTCATCAAAGCGTCTAAATTTAGATATTTATCCATCAATTTTACAATCGTCGTATCACGCAAATCTAGCTTAAATTTAGGCGTAATTGCGCCTGATTGTGTGATAATTTTTGGGTTTGTAAATTGCCACAAGCCATTATACAAAGCGGATTTTCCATGTATCAAGCACTTTGACCCAGCGCGAAAAGTCGCAAAATGCCACGGACGAGCGTTAAAAATCACGATTTTAATGTGCGTTTGCCACGTCACGCAAAACGCATTAACAGCAAAAATACTCGCGCCACGGTGAGAACTCTCACACTCGATTTGAACGACATTTTCGCCCTCATTTGGGCTCTCTTTCATGCTTAAATCTTCAAATTTTTTAGGTATTAAAAGCGCTAAATCCAGCACATTTTTTACACCGATTTTGGCTAATTTTTGTCCGTCTTCACGCTCAAATTGCACTATTTTTCCTTTAAAAATTTAAATAAATTTGCTGCTAAATTTCAAAGCTTTTTAGAATAAATTTTATCTGCACAGCTTGTTAAACTCGCCCAAATTTAGATCAAATTTCACAAATTTTCATCATCATTTGCGCTTACAATCGCGACACAAAGTTTTGAAATTTCATCGTGATTTTTAATAAAATTATTTAGCGTTTGCAAATCTAAATTTTTGATTTTCTCAAGCTCTTTATCGCCAAAACCAAACTCTTTACCATCATAAAATTCACTCTCGCAAATCGCCATTTTCGCAAACGCTGTCTCTTTGCGAAGCGGATTTGAACCCGCCAAAAACGCCTTTGCCGCGTCTAATTCGTCCTGTGTGGCGCCATTTTCGCAAAAATCATTAATCACTTTTTTTACCAAATTTAGCGCGTCTTTTGCATTTTCATTTTTAGTTTGCAAATAGCCTTTTAACATGCGCGTGGCGTGGCTAAATTTCGCCATCGCATAACAAGAATAAGCAAGCCCTGCTCTAACGCGCACCTCCTCCATCAAACGAGAACCAAAACCGCCACCACCTAAGATAAACATAGCTGTTTTTGCGATGAAAAGCTCATCATCATCCACGCAAAACGGAGCGCAAAAGTAGATAAAAGCCTGCTCACTTTGGACTTTTTGATAAGTAAAAAGATCGCTTTTGCTAGTAAATTTTGGCAAATTTCGCGCCACGCCAAATTTAAATTTCGCCAAAATTTGAGCTATTTTTTGCCTAAATTTCTCATCATTTTCGCCGATATCACCGCCCAAAAACACATAAGCATTCGCCAAATTTAGCCCCGCCCAAAACTCGCGCACATCGCTAAGCGCGATATTTTCTACATCCCCTATCTCGCCACGCAAATTAAAAGCCATCGGCGTATTTGCAAACGCGATTTTGTTTAAATTATCGTTTGCAACTTCGTCAAAATCGCTACTTAAATCCAAAATTTCAGCACAAATTTCATCTTTTACTTTGGCTAAAATTTCATCACTAAAATTTGGCTCATCTACTAGCTTTAAAAGCATATCAAGCGCGTATAAAAAGTGCTCTTTTAAACATAAAATTTCAAATCCAAAGGTCTCTGCGCCACAAAAAGCCTGCAAATTTATCGCGCGTGTCTCTAATAGCGAGGCAAATTCGGCTTTTTTCAAAGACGCTGTGCCATTATCTAACATCTGGCAAACTAAATTTGCCACGCCATTTTTTGCGCAAATTGCGCCACTAGCGCGAAAAACTAATCTAAATTTGATCGCTGGAAGCGACGCGTCATTTTCAAACAAAAGCGGGATTTCGCCACCTAAATTTTCAAATTTTAAAATTTTCATCATAAATCTCCAAAATATCGTAATTTGTATTGCGTTTTGCAGGAATTTCGCCGATATCACGAATGAGCGAAATCATCTCATTTTTACTCATGCGAAAACTAGCGCCCGCTGCTTTGACGACGTTTTCTTCCATCATCGTTGAGCCTAGATCGTTTGCGCCAAATTTAAGCGCAAGTTGCCCGATAAATGAGCCTTGCGTGACCCAGCTACTTTGAATATTTTTAAAATTATCCAAATACAGCCTAGCCACCGCCAAAAGGCGCAAATAGCGGTTTGAACTCTGTTTTTGAATATTTGGAATCTCTTGCATTAAGCGCGTATTTTTTCCCTGAAAACTCCACAAAATAAATGCACGAAAACCGCCCGTGATATCTTGCAAATCGCGTAAAAATTGCCAGTGTTTTACTATCTCTTCGTCGGTTTCTATCGTGCCAAACATCATCGTAGCGGTCGTTTTCATGCCGATTTTATGCGCTTCGTGATGCACTTTTAGCCATGTTTTTGTATCGCATTTGCGCGGGGCGACTATCTTTCGTACGCGATCACTTAAAATCTCAGCACCAGCACCAGGGATGGAATATAGCCCTTTTTCTTGCAATCTACGCAAAACTTCAGCGATACTAATGCGCGAAATTCGCGAGATATAATCTATCTCAATCGCTGAAAATCCATGAATCGTAACCTGCGGATATTTTTTGTGAATAAACTCAACTAAGCTCTCATACCACTCGATTTTTAGTCGCGGATGGACGCCACCTTGGAATAAAATTTGCGTCCCGCCAATGGCGATGAGCTCCTCGATTTTACGCCCGATCTCATCAAAACTAAGCACATAAGCATCTTTTTCATCCACGTGGCGATAAAACGCACAAAATTTACAATCAACAAAGCAAGTATTTGTGTAATTTATATTTCTATCAATAATAAAAGTCGTGATACGATCAGGGTGTAACTCGCGCTTTTTGGCAAACGCCATCCGCCCAAGCTCATTTAAATCCGCATTTTTTATCAAATCAAGCGCATCTTTTTCACTCAGTCTCGCCATTTTTCCTCTTTTTAAAAACCATAATCAAAGCCCCAGATACAACAAACGCCAAAATCAGCTCCATATAAAAGACCCAATCGCGCCCAAATATCATCGCTGCGCCCAAACTAACAAAGCCAAAGCACAAAAAAACCACGCTAAAAATCAACAACTCTTTTCGTCTGCTAATTAAAAATGTAAGCAAATTTAGAGTGCCCAAAAGTATAAATATCACCGCGCTAATCATCATAAAAGCCTTAAATCATCAAATTTTCATAACAATTTTGCGCCATCTTGCGTGCGCACAATCAAGCTTTTTGGAAGGTTAAATTTCAAAATAATCTCGCACTCTTTTTCGCGCATCTCTCCGCTATCTTTTTCGTGATCGTAGCCTAAAATATGTAGCGCGCCATGGATAAATAAAAGCGCGATTTCATCGTCTTTGCTGTGGCAAAACTGCTGTGATTTTAGCGCGACTTCATCTAAATTTATCACGATCGAGCCGATTGGAAAGTGCGCCATTTTTTCATAAGGAAAGCTCAAAACATCGGTGCTTTTATCGATATTACGTGTAGAGAAATTTAAATTTCTCATCTCATCTTCATTGTTAAAAACCAGTTCAAAATCATCTTTTGTTAAAAAATTTGAAATTTCGTCTAAAATTTTAGGGTAGTCGCTTTCGCAAAGTATCAATTTTTTTACCTTTTTTTTGTTAAAATCGGCCGATTATATCAAAAGTAAGGAAAAATTCAGATGAAAAAAGCACTCTGCATAATTAGCGGTGGCCTAGATAGCACGACTTGCGCCTACATCGCAAAATCGCAAGGATACGAGATTATCGGGCTTCATTTTGATTATGAGCAACGCACAATGAGAAAAGAACGCGAATGTTTTGAAAAAATTTGCGATGAGATCGGCGCAAAAAAAATCACAATAAACGCAAATTTTATCGCCAATATCGGCGCAAACGCACTCACAGATAAATCAATGCAAATCCCTAAAAATGGGCTAGATAGTAGCGATAATGTGCCGATAACCTACGTGCCATTTCGCAACGGGATTTTCCTATCCATAGCAGGTGCAATTGCCGAAAAAGAGGGGTGTGAGGAGATGTTTATTGGCGTCGTAGAAGAAGACAGCAGTGGCTATCCAGACTGCACGCAAAATTTTATCGAAAGCTTTGAAAACGCGCTAAATTTAGGCACAGCAACCAACACTAAAATCAAAATTCAAATGCCTTTAGTTCATTTAAGCAAAGCGCAAATCGTGCAAACCGCGCTTGATTTAGGCGTAAATTTAGCACTTACTTGGTCTTGTTATGAGCGTGAAGATAGCGCGTGTGGGCTTTGTGAGAGCTGTTTATTGAGGCTTCGCGGATTTAAAAACGCTGGAAAAAAAGACCCGATAAAATACATTGATGATTTGTAAAATTTAGAAAAAATATCCGATGAAATACGCGGGTGTTTTGTAAATTTTTTGGCTCTAAAATGTTGTGGCAAATTTCGCGCTATTTTTATAAATTTTACAAAACTCGCGCTAGGTTTTAAAATCAAAAACATATTTAAATTTATAAAAAATTAGGGCAAAATACGCTTTTATTTTCAGCAAAAACACAAATTTAGGATAAAAGATGAACCTTGCAGCACACAATAAATTAGTTAGTTTTATATGGTCGATCGCCGATGATTGTTTAAGAGATATCTATGTGCGCGGAAAATACAGAGATGTTATTTTGCCAATGGTCGTTTTAAGAAGGCTTGACGCGCTTTTAGAGCCGACAAAAGAGGCCGTGCTAAGCGAGATAGATTTTCAGTTAAACATAGCAGGGCTTAAAGAGCTAGATGGTAGCGGCTTAAGAGAGGCTAGCGGTTATGTATTTTACAACACCAGCAAATGGACACTTCAAAAGCTATATCACACAGCGACAAACTCATCAGCCATTCTTGAAGCAAATTTCACAGAATATCTAAACGGCTTTAGCCAAAATGTTATAGAAATAATCGACAAATTTAAGCTAAAAGCGCAGATAAAACACATGGCGAGCAAAGATGTGTTGCTAGATGTTTTGGAAAAATTTACTTCGCGCTACATAAATTTAACCGATAAAGAAGCCATTGATCCAGATGGTAAAAAGCTACCCCCGCTTACAAATCTTGGCATGGGATATGTCTTTGAAGAGCTAATAAGAAAATTTAACGAAGACAACAACGAAGAAGCCGGCGAACACTTCACCCCGCGAGAAGTGATAAATTTGATGACGCATATCGTCTTTAACCCCATAAAAGATACCCTCCCACCAGTCATCACCATCTACGATCCAGCATGCGGAAGCGGCGGAATGCTAACCGAATCTCAAAATTTCATCAAAGACGAAAACGGCGAAATAAGAGCCAAAAGCGACATATATCTATATGGTAAAGAGATAAACGACGAAACCTACGCCATATGTAAATCAGATATGATGATAAAAGGCAACGACCCCGAAAACATCAAAAACGGCTCCACACTCTCACTAAACGAATTTGCCGGTATGAAATTTGACTTTATGCTCTCAAATCCACCTTATGGCAAATCATGGGCGAGCGAGCAAAGATACATAAAAGATGGCAAAAACATAATAGATAGCAGATTTACCCTAAGCCTTAGCGACTACTGGGGAAATTTAAGCGAGTGCGACGCCACGCCAAGGAGCAGCGACGGACAGCTTTTGTTTTTGATGGAAATGGTAGATAAGATGAAGCCAACATCGATAAACAAACTAGGTAGCCGCATAGCCTCCGTTCATAACGGCAGTTCACTTTTTACCGGCGATGCAGGTGGCGGAGAGAGCAATATCAGGCGATATATCATAGAAAATGATCTACTAGATGCAATAATTCAACTTCCAAATAATCTTTTTTACAACACCGGCATAACCACCTACATCTGGATACTCTCAAACAACAAGCCGGCCCACAGACAGGGCAAAACTCAGCTCATCGACGCTAGCGAACTCTACTCAAAGCTAAGGAAAAATTTGGGCGATAAAAACTGTGAGCTAGAGCCAAAACACATCGCCAAAATCATGCAAATTTACGAAAATTTCCAAACTTGCGACGAATTTGTAGATGATAAAAAAATCTCATCTAAGATTTTTTCAAATTCCGATTTTGGATACTACAAAGTAAATATCGAACGTCCAAAAAGACTAAAAGCGCGATTTACTGACGAGCTAATAGAGAGTTTAAAATTTGATAAAAGCCTAGAAGAGCCAATGAAATGGTGTTTAAATAAATTTAAAGATGAGTGCTTTTTGGGGCTAAATAATCACAAAAAAGAGATAGAAAAATACCTAGAAAACGCTGATTTAGAGCTAAACGCAAAGCAAAAAAACGCCCTTATCTCAAAAGAGCTTTGGCAAAAACACCAAATTTTATTCTCTAGCGCAAAAAGGCTAAAGCAAGCAATCGGCACAGAGGAATTTAGCGATTTTAACACCTTTAAAAAGCTAGTTTCAAAAGCGATTAAAAAGCTGGGTATTAAGCTATCCACCACGCAGATAAACACTATCTTAAACGCCGTTTCGTGGCAAGATGAAAGCGCGGCAAAAGTGATAAAAAAGATAAGCAAAGAAAAACCTTCGCTCACACATCTAAAATGTAGCGTCAGTGAGCTTGAAAATTTCGGCTATTTTAAGAAAAAGAACGAATACATAGAATACGAAAGCGACAGTGAGCTAAGAGATAGCGAAAATATCGCGTTAAAAGATAATATTTTAGACTATTTTTTAAAAGAGGTAAAACCGCACGTAAATGACGCTTGGATAAATATAGATAGCGTAAAAATCGGCTACGAGATAAGCTTTAATAGATATTTTTACACTCACAAACCACTAAGAAGCATAGACGAAGTAGCAAATGAGATTTTAGAGCTTGAACGCCAAAGCGACGGGCTTATCAAAGAAATTTTAGGCGAATAATATGGCTAAATTTAAAAGATATGATTCATATAAAAACAGTGGCGTAGAGTGGCTCGGGGAAATTCCTAGCCATTGGGAAATAGTCAGGCTTGGCTCAAAATTTATAGAAAGAAAAGAAAAAGTTTCAGATAAAGATTTTAAACCATTATCCGTTACAAAAACTGGAGTTGTTCCGCAACTTGACAATGCAGCAAAAACAGATGATGGAGATAATAGAAAATTAGTAAGAAAAGATGATTTTGTTATAAATAGCCGTTCTGATAGAAAAGGTTCGAGCGGATTATCCAAATTTGAAGGGTCTGTTTCGCTAATAAATATAGTATTAAAGCCATTAGATATTAACTTGGAATATTCTAATTTTATGTTAAAGTGCAACGGATTTATAGAAGAATTTTATAGAAATGGTCATGGTATTGTGGCTGATTTATGGACTACTAGATTTTGGGATATGAAATCAATAATGTTGCCAATCCCGCCAAAAGATGAGCAAGAAAAAATCGCCTCATATCTTGATGAGAAAATAGCCAAAATAGACGCGTCCATAAGCGGAAAAGAGAAATTTATCGAGCTGTTAAAAGAGCAAAAACAGATAATCATAAATGACGCCGTAACCAAAGGGCTTAACAAAAACGCCAAATTTAAAAACAGCGGCGTAGAGTGGCTCGGGGAAATTCCTGGCCATTGGGATGTAAAAAGATTTAAAGACTATTTTAAATTTGATAAGGGGCTAACTATAACAAAAGAAAATTTGCAAGACGAAGGTATTTTTTGTGTAAATTATGGCGAAATTCATTCAAAGTTAGGATTTGAAGTAAATCCCAAAATAGACAATTTAAAGTGTGTTGGCAAGGAGTATTTAAAAGCTAATCAAAAATCATTGGTAAAAAATGGAGATTTTATATTTGCTGATACCTCAGAAGATATTGAGGGGGCTGGTAATTTTACTTATTTAAATAGCTGTTTGCCAACTTTTGCTGGATATCACACTATTATTTGTCGCCCCAAGAAAAATTTGGCATCAAGATATTTAGCTTATGAATTTCAATCTACCACTTTTCGTTCGCAAATACAAAAAAGAGTAAAAGGTGTCAAAGTTTATAGTATAACTCAGGGGCTTTTAGCGGGTTTGATTATTTGGCTTCCCCCAAAAGATGAGCAGGAAAAAATAGTAGAATACATAGAAAACAAAATATCCAAAATCGATAAATTACTAAATTTAGAGCAAGAATATATAAAAAGTTTAAAAGAGTATAAAGCCTCGCTAATCGATAGCGTAGTAACAGGCAAAGTAAAGGTATAAAATGAGCGAAATTTTAATCTACCAAAGTAGCAACGGCAAAGTAAAGCTAGACGTAATGCTAGAAAATGAGACGATATGGCTTTCCCAAAAACAGCTTTGCGAGCTATATGGCAAATCAAAATCAACCATAAGCGAACATATAAAAGCTATATTTGACGATGAAGAGCTAGAACCAAATTCAGTTGTTCGGAATTTCCGAACAACTGCTAGCGATGGCAAAAATTACGATGTCAAACACTACAACCTAGATATGATAATAGCACTAGAAAATATCGCAAAAAATAGAACAAGGAAAAATAATGTTTAGCAAAACAAACGAAGAAGCACTTGAAAGCAGTATAGAAAAATATCTCTTAGATAATCACGGATATATCAAAGGGCACAGCAAGGATTTTAATAAAGAATACGCCATAGACAAAATTAGGCTCTTTGATTTTTTAGAAATTTCGCAAAAAGATGAGCTTGATAAGCTAAAAAGAGATAGCGATTATAAACAAAAGATACTCTATCAGCTAAGCAAAATGATAAGCAAATACGGCGTGCTTAAAATTTTAAAAAAAGGGCATTAGCATAGCAGACGCAAATTTCACACTATTTTATCCTGCGCCTTTAATTTCAAGTGGCGATGAAACCAGAAAGAAATTTAGTCAAAATCAGTTTAGCATTACTAGACAACTAACCTACTCAACGCAAAATCCAAGCCTTGAAATAGATATGGTGATCTTTATAAACGGACTTCCTATAATCACCATAGAGCTCAAAAATAGCGCGATGAGTGGATACGGGCAAAGCGCAAAATACCACGGCATAAATCAATACAAAAAAGATAGAGATCCAAAAGATACGCTTTTAAATTTCGCTAGGTGTCTAGTACATTTTACATTTGATACCGATGAAGCCTATATGAGCACAAAGCTCGACAGAGAAAAGACTTTCTTTTTGCCATTTAACAAAGGCGATAAAAACTCCGCAGGCAACCCGCCAAATCCAAACGGACATAAAACCGCATACATTTGGGAGGAAATTTTCTCTAAAGCCTCTTTAGCGGATATCTTGCAACATTTCGTTAGACTTGACAGAAAAGATGCCGATAATCTAGAAAGTAGAAATTTATATTTTCCAAGATACCACCAACTAGACGTAGTAAGAAAAATAATAGACGATGTGAGCCAAAACGGCGTGGGTAAAACCTATCTCATACAGCACAGCGCAGGAAGCGGAAAGTCAAATTCTATAACCTGGTGCGCATACAGGCTCATAGAGACATACCCCGCAAAAGAGGGAGTAAGTGACAAAGGCATGGAGTATCCACTATTTGATAGCGTCATAGTAGTAACTGATAGAAAGATACTAGATAAACAGCTAAGAGAAAATATAGCAAATTTTAGCGAAGTAAAAAATATCATCGCTCCGGCGTTTAGTTCGGCTGAGCTAAAGTCAAATTTAGAAAATGGCAAAAAGATAATCATCTCAACCATTCAAAAATTTCCATTTATCGTAGAGGGCATAGGCGATCTTAGCGATAAGAAATTTGCCATTATAATCGACGAAGCGCACTCATCTCAAAGCGGAACAGCACATCAAAAGATGAATGAAGCGATGGGCAAAAAAGAATTTGACAATGATATGGACGCGCAAGATATGGTGCTTGAAATAATAAAAAGCAGAAAGTTAAAAAACAACGCTTCGTATTTTGCATTTACAGCCACGCCTAAAAACTCAACGCTTGAAAAATTTGGAACAAAGCAAGCTGACGGCAGTTTCGCTCCGTTTCATCTATATTCAATGAAACAAGCGATTGAAGAGGGCTTTATATTAGATGTTTTATCAAACTACACAACGTATAAAAGCTACTATGAGATAGTAAAATCAATAGATGATAATCCATATTTTAGGACCGATAAAGCGCAAAAAAGGCTCAGGGGCTTTGTCGAGAAAAACCCATCTACAATAGCGACAAAAACAGAAATAATCATAGATCATTTCATAAACAATATAGTAAAAACAAACAAACTAAAAGGCAAAGCAAAAGGCATGGTGGTAACGGCCGATATACAAACGGCTATCCTTTATCACAAAGCTATCGTTAAAAAGCTACACGCACTAGGCGATCCATTTGGGGCTATCGTCGCATTTTCCGGTAAAAAAGAACTTGACGGGATAGAATATACTGAAGATAGCATAAACGAATTTGATTCAAAAGATATAGCGAGTAAATTTGATAGCGATCGGTATAGGTTGCTAGTGGTGGCGAATAAGTTTTTAACAGGATTTGATCAGCCAAAGCTTTGTGCGATGTATGTAGATAAAAAGCTAGATGGCGTTCTTGCTGTGCAGGCTCTTTCGCGCCTAAACCGTGCCGCGCCGAAATATTCCAAGAAAACAGAAGATCTATTTGTGCTTGATTTTTTCAATAAAATCGAAGATATAAAAGCCTCTTTTGATCCGTTTTATACATCAACATCGCTAAAAGAAGAGACAGATATAAACGTTTTACACGAGCTAAAAGCGGTGCTTGATGATAGCGGAATTTATGAGCGAATTGAAGTAGATGAGTTTTTTGATAGCTATTTTAAAGGCGAAGAGGCGGGAAAATTATCAGCCATGATAGACGTAGTGGCGGATAGATTTAACAATGAGCTTGAAGATGACGATAAAGCTGATTATAAGATAAAAGCAAAGCAGTTTGTAAAAATTTACGCGCAAATGGCGTCCATAATGCCTTATGAGATAGTAGAGTGGGAGAAGCTATTTTGGTTTTTG
>CAUTSW010000028.1:0-16078 GCA_963541085.1 uncultured Campylobacter sp. | reverse complement strand
ACCAGCTGCACCAGTTATTGGAAAGCTAAATTATGAGACAAGCAAAGGAAATCCGATTTTTGGTAAAATTTGGTCTTTAATTGGCAAACACAAAAAATATCCACAATCAGCCCAGCGCATGCGAAAACACGGCAACTGTTTGATCGCTTTTTTATTACATAAAAATGGCGTAATTTCTAATTTAAAATTAGTCAGTAGTTCAGGACATGAAGTGCTTGATGAGAGCGCATTAGAAACCGTGCGAAAAGCATCAAAAGAGTTCCCTAAAGATTTAGATAAAGACTATCAAATCGAAGTACCAATAGCCTACAAATTATAGTGACAAATTTAATTTAGTGAAATTTAGGTGCAAATTTCACTAAATTTTAATCCTTTAAAAAATAATCATCATAAAATATCTAGCTTATCCACTTTTTAATGCGTGCCAAAATTTAGTTTTTACTACATTTTATATTACGATAAAAATTTAAAAATAGTTTAATCTTTAAAAAACCTGACGCAAAAAACAAAAAATATTAAATCGCAAAACTCATTACAGGGCGAAAATCACATATATACATAGACTTATCTAAATTTAAATGGATAAATTTGTTTCATATTTAAAAGAGAGTTCATTTTGTTATGACGGTTTGTTTTGTCAAATAAACATTTCGCAATTCAAAAGTAAATTTTGCTTATGTAAATTTGGCATATTTTGTTTAAAGTTAAGCGATTTTAAAATTTGCAAATTTCGCCAATGCAATTTAATTTATCATCTATTAAAAGCTTTGCATTTTTACTCACCACACAAACCATCGAAATTTAAATGCAAATTTATTTAAAAATTTACATAAATTTTAGCCACTTTGAAGCTTTTAAAAATTTAATTTTTCAAAATTTGATTTAATCCCCCTCGCAAGATATTCAAGGGGAATTTGAATAGATAATTTTCTAGTTTATATCAGCTTTTTAGCATAAGATAGCCCTAGATCATAGGCTTTATTGTTTGCTGGTTTGACCTTATCAGGCACAGAAGAGAGCATCTCATTACGCACAACCTCTTCATCCATAACGCCAGAAAACGCCACAGCAACGCCAAGCGCAACCACGCTTTGCGTGATAACATTGCCGACCTCATCTTTTGCGATCGAAATAATCGGAATTTCATAAATTTTCCAGCGTTTTTTATCCTCTTCGCTAGGTTTTACCAAATTTGGCTCGATGACTATAATCCCGCCATCTTTTACCCCATCTTTAAACGCATCATAACTCTTTTGCGCCGTTGCAAGCATAAATTCAATCTCGCCCTCATTTGCATAAGGGTATAAAATTTCATCATCACTTAAAATAATATCGACCTTTGTTGGACCGCCGCGCACTTGAGAAGTATAAGTTGAAGCTTTGATGCCATATCCACCAGCTTTGATTTTCGCAGCAGCCAAAATTTCGCCAGCTAAAATAACACCCTGGCCGCCAACGCCTACAAATCGTAATTGATAACTCATTTTATCGCCTCCATATTGACCTTTGTCTTGCCTTGCGCTGCTTTGATGACCTCATCGTAAGCTTTCGTATATTCTGTGTGCGAATTATCCTCATGCAAAACGCCAAGCGGGAATAGCCCTTTGCGCTCCTCTTCACTCATTTTTTCAAATTTAATCTTTGGCGTAACACGACTTTCGATCCAATTTAGCATCGTCGTAGCATCGCCCATTTTGTTTTTGCGACCCAAATTTATATGGCAGTTTGAAAATGTATCAACAAAGCTATACCCATCATGACTAAACGCTTGAACGAACAATTTTTCCAACGCTTCTGGATACAACACACTTCCACGCGCAACAAAAGTCGCACCAGCCGCGATAGCCAAATTTGTCGCGTTAAAATTTGGATCTACGTTGCCATATTGCGCAGTAACAGTCCAAAATCCCTGCGGGGTTGTAGGACTTGTTTGTGAGTTTGTGAGTCCATAGATAAAGTTGTTTATCAAAATATGATTTAAATCGATATTTCTACGACAGCCGTGGATTGTGTGATTTCCGCCAATTGCCAAACCATCACCATCGCCTGTAACGACGATTACGTGTTTATCTGGATTTGCCAATTTTATACCAGTCGCATAAGCGATCGCGCGTCCATGAGTTGTATGCACAGTATTGCAATCTACATAAGAGCTAAATCGCCCACTACAACCAATGCCACTTACCACACAAACATCATCCATATTCCAGCCCATTTTATCAATCGCGCGGATAACGGTTTTTAAAATCACACCATCGCCACAGCCCCAGCACCAAAGGGTCGGCATTTTGTTTGTTCTTAGATATTTATCATAATTAAAAGCCATAATTAAAACTCCTTAACTTTCGCGATTATTTCAGATGGACTAATTGGACGACCATTTGCTTTTAATAGCGTTTTAAAATCGTCGCGCAATGTAATTCTTTGAATTTCCCCTAAATATTGACCTAAATTTAGCTCCACAACAAGAATTTTTTCAAATTTCTTAGCTATTTCTCGCAACTTCTCATCAGGGCTAGGCCAAATTGTAATCGGACGGAAAAGCCCTACCTTTATCCCCTCTTCGCGCAATTTATTGATAGCTGCATGAGCTGATAAATTTACGCTTCCATAACAAATTATGCAAATTTCAGCATCATCTAGCATATACTCTTCATACTTTACAATGTCATCTTTATGCGCATCAACTTTATTAAACAGCCGTTTTATCGCATAATCTACAATTTTGCCATCTTCTGTTGGAAAACCCGTTGGTCCGTGATGAAGACCTGTGATGTGATAGTGATAGCCTTTGAAAAATGGATTTAAAGTAGCCGGTTCATCAGGGGCTGCTTCATAAGGATTATAATCTTTTGGATCGCCCTTAAATTCGCGTCTAGGCTCGATTTTTATATCTGAAATTTCAGGGATCATTGCTTTGCCTTGCATGTGCCCTATCGTCTCATCAAGTAGCAAAAATACAGGCGTACTATAGCGATTAGCTAGATTAAACGCGCGAATCGTCTCATCATAAATTTCACTCAAAGTTCCAGGCGCAACAGCTATGCTTTGATAATCACCGTGCGTTGGATTTTTCGCTTGTAAAATATCACCTTGCGCAACACGTGTTGGCAAACCAGTAGAAGGGCCACCGCGCATTACATTTACGATAACAAGCGGGATTTCAGCGATAAAACCAAGCCCGATTTGCTCCGCTTTTAGCGAAATTCCGGGTCCAGAACTAGCCGTCATTGCCTTTGCGCCACTCATAGATGCACCAAGCGCAACAGAAATTCCAGAAATTTCATCTTCCATTTGGATAAATTTACCGCCAATTTGTGGCAACATTCTACTCATCTCGTGTGCTACTTCGCTTGATGGAGTTATAGGATAACCGCCAAAAAAATTACAGCCACAATCAATCGCTCCACGAGCTACAAGCATATTCCCAGTCGTAATTAACTCTCTCATCAAATTTCCTTACAATTTCATAAATTTATTATCTTTGATCGCTTGTGCGCGCTCTTTTGATTCGGGCGTTAATTTGGCAAATTTAAAGCCTTTTTCAGCAACATAAATCGCAAAATCAGGGCAATGAAGCTCACATTGACGGCAACCTATACAGGTGCTTTGATTTATAACCTCTATCATCATGCCTTGGATTGCATTTTGATCATAACGCATCGCGATAGTTCCGCTAGGGCAGACGCTAACACAAACATTACACGCCTTACAACGACTCTCATCGACCCATACCGCAGTATTTTCAGGCTGTTCTTTCATCTAATTTCTCCTATTTAAAATTCAAAGTGCGTAATTTACTATAACTTACCTAATAAAAAGTGAAAACAAAAATTTGATTTTTAAATTTCAACTAATTTTAAAAAATAGTAAATTTAGCCCAAATTATAGGGCTAAATTTAGGTTAAATTAACCTATAATTTCATTTAAAATTTTGCATGGGCGCATGACTTGTTGCGCTTTTTGCTCATCAAAAATATAATAGCCACCAATATCTACTGATCTTCCTTGAATATCGATGAGCTCCTTTGTAATTTTGGCTTCATTTGCGCTTAAATCTTGTGCCATCTTTGCATAAATTTCACCAAGCTCAGTTTTAGCAAGCTCATTAGCAAAATACATTGCCAAATAAAAATGGCTCGTTCTAGTATCTGCTTCGCCTGTATTCTTGCTAGGACTTTTATCATTTTGCAACCACGTAGAAACAGCGCAATCTAGGGCTTTTGAAAGAATTTGCGCGTTTTTATTGCCCTTTACTTGTGCAAGATGTTCTAAGCTTACAACCATCGCCATAAACTCGCCTAAACTATCCCAACGCAAATGATTTTCGCCGATTAACTGTACGGCGTGTTTTGGCGCACTTCCACCAGCTCCAGTTTCAAACATACCGCCACCATTTAATAAAGGCACGATAGATAGCATTTTTGCGCTTGTTCCAAGCTCTAAAATAGGGAATAAATCGGTCAAATAATCACGCAAAACATTGCCCGTAACACTAATGCAATCTTTACCTGTGCGGATAATATCAACAGATTTTTTTGTCGCGTCAAATGGGTTTAAAATTTCGATATCAAGCCCATCTAAATCATAATTTTTTAGCTCATTTTCGACGATTTGACGGATATTTCTATCGTGGGCGCGTTTTTCATCTAGCCAAAAAATTGTCTTTGATTTTGTTATTCTTGCACGATCAATTGCTAGCTTTATCCAGTTTTTAATAGGCGCGTCTTTTGCTTGTGTCATACGAAAAATATCGCCCTTTTCTAGCTCAAATTTAAACTGAATTTCGCCTTTTTCATCACTTACTTCAACCACACCATCACTCTCCATGATAAATGTTTTATCGTGTGAGCCATACTCTTCGGCTTTTTTTGCCATCAAACCGATATTTGAGACGCTACCGATTGTGGCTGGGTTTAGCTCTCCATTTTCTTTTAAATCGCGAATAATACTATCGTAAATTACAGCATAGCTAGTATCAGGAATCACAGCCAAGCACTCGCGTGCCTTGCCATCTTTATCCCACATTTTGCCCGAATTTCGTATCATCGCGGGCATTGAAGCATCAATGATTACATCGCTTGGAACGTGCAAATTTGTGACGCCATTATCACTATCAACCATACTTAAAAGCGGACGTTTTGCATAAATTTCATCAAATTTGGCGTAAATTTGGCTCTTTTTTTGCTCATCAAGCGTATCAATTTTTGCAAAAAGCTCTTTTAATCCATTGTTTTCATTTACGCCAAGCGCACTAAGCTCATCACCAAATTCACTAAACACATCAGCAAAAAATCTCTTCACAAAGTGCCCAAACATAACAGGATCGCTAACTTTCATCATCGTAGCTTTTAGATGAACTGAGTAGAGCAAACCGCGTTCTTTTGCATATTCAATGCTTTTATCTATGAATTTATCAAGAGCATTTGCACTCATAAAAGTCGCATCAACAACTTCATTTTTTTCTATCTTTAAATTTTGTTTTAAAATTTTACTTTCGCCATTTTTAGCGGTAAATTTTACACTTAAATTTGCGCCATTTTCATAGATTTTAGACTTCTCATTTGCATAAAAATCGCCACCATTCATATGTAAAACTTCGGTTTTTACATTTGCGTCCCATTTGCCGTTTTTGTGTGGAAATTTATGCGCATACTCTTTTACAGCATTTGCACTACGGCGATCTGAATTTCCCTCGCGCAATACTGGATTTACCGCGCTTCCTAGGATTTTTGCATAGCGCGCTTTTATCTCTTCTTCATCTTTATTTTGCGGATTTGCAGGATATAGCGGGACATCAAAACCCTTTTCGCGAAGCTCTTTGATGCAAGCTGTAAGTTGCGGAATAGAAGCTGAAATATTAGGTAGTTTTATGATATTTGCCTCTTTATCTTGCGTTAATTCGCCTAAAATTTTAAGATAATCTTTTACTTTTTGATTCTCTTTTAAATTTTCAGGGAAATTTGCTAAAACACGTCCAGCAAGTGAAATATCCATCGTCTCGATATTAATTCCAGCTTTGCTCAAAAATGTTTTAAATATCGGATATAGCGAAAATGTCGCCAACGCAGGTGCTTCGTCTGTGTAAGTGTAGATAATATCACTCATAAAAAAACCTTTTTAAAAAAATAAAAACTCGCAATTTTATCACTTTTTAATTAAAACAAAATTTCGTTACAAAAAACACTATTATTTATAAAAAAAATTTAAGAAACTCACTTTAAACGCTTTTGAATTTCGATATTTTTTAGGTGCTCATCGTAAGTTTTAGCAAAATTATGCTCCCCTGTGCGACGATCTAGCATAAAGTATAAAAACTCGTGTTTAGCGGGATTTATAGCCGCTTTTATCGCTTCGCGTGATGGCAGACAAACAGGCGAATTTGGTAGGCCAAAATTTAGATATGTATTAAATGAGCTCGTGTCATTTTTAATACGCACAGGCGTAACTCTAACATGCGAAAACTGCCCGTAATTTAGCGTCCCATCCATCTCTAATTTCATATTTTTCGCCAAGCGATTTTCGATCACGCCAGCAACAAGGGGCATCTCTTTTACATTTGCCGCCTCTTTTTGAATAATCGACGCTTTTACTAAAATTTCGTTCCATACACTCGCATTTACGTCCAAATTTAGCTCACGTTTAAGCTCATCTTGCGCCTTTTGAGAGATTGCAACTAAATTTTTAACCAACTCAAATCTATTTAAACCTTTTGCAACCGAATATGTCTCAGGCACTAAAAATCCCTCATAATAAGGCGCACTCGCATTATAATCGCGCTCAAATTCATCAAATTTAAAGCCCTGTTTTTTCGCGATATTTTGCAAAGTTATTATCGTCGTTTCACCTGGAATTATCGTAAAAGTATCAAGAGCTGGGCGCGCGGTGGTAAGTGCTTTTAAAAAATCAATCTTTGTAAATTTTGTCGCGCCGATATCGATGTAGCCTTGTTTTACGACACCTAAAAGCGAGAGAATTTTCGCATCAAGTGGTGTGAATTTGAGATTTTTAGCACTCAAATCTGCTATAATCCGCGTCGCAGAGCCCTTTTTGATAAACAGCGTTTGTGTTGTATTAATCTGCGAATTGAAATCATAAAGAAGAGAGATAATGATTAAAAAAATAGCCTCTATCATAAAAAAAATCATACTTAGCACTGTTTTCATCGCTGTTGCCTTTGTTTTAATTTTCGCGCTTGTTCTTTCATACGGCATCAGTGTAAAAAGTTACGAAAATGAAGCCGTAAAAATCGACGGATTATATATAAAATTAAATAAAAAAATAATTTTCGACGCAGAAAATATCTCTATAAAGCAGATGAATTCCGCGCCAAATTCGCAAAGCTCGGCAGATGATTTACACCAAATTCTAGGCAAAATTTCGTGGATTGATAGACTTTTTGAACACATTCAGGTGCTAAATTTATCAGTATCAGACCAAAATATAAGCCTAGCTTATTCAAATAATGTCTATTATGTGGGCTCAAAATATGTTGAATTTGTCTCGCACGTAAACGGAAATGGCGGACGTTACAATCTAAAATTAGATCAACTTTGGCTAAAAGATTATGATCTTAGACTAAATGGCGAATTTTTCATCGATCCAAAGGTAAAAGTTAGCTCATTTAGCGGGAAATTTAGCAGCTATGGAATTGATGGCAATATCGAATTTAACGTGCTTGATGATATGTTAGAATATAATTTTAATAATATTAAAGCAACAAGTTTAACCAAACTTATAAATATGATCGCAAAAAATACAAAAATCGAACCAGAACTCTATGAATGGCTTACTAAAAAGCTATCAGCAAGAAAGTATCGTGTACCAAATTTAAGCGGAAAATTCAATCTAAAAACGCTTGAATACTATCCAAAACAGGTAGAAAGTATCGCCTATATCGATGATTTAAATATTACTTTTCACCCTAGCCTTGCCCCAGCGGTCTCAAATTTTTCGCAAATCACACTAAAAAACGGCACTTTTTATCTAGATTTTGCGCGGATTAACTATAAAAGCATCGATTTAAACGCCTCTCACGTCGTTGTTGAAAACGTTTTAGAAACTGGGACGCGTGTGTTAGTAAATTTCAAAACAAATTCCATCTTAGACGCAAATTTAACCCAAGCTTTACAAGCTTATAATATTAAAGTTCCGATTTTACAACGTAGCGGAATTACCGATGCAAATGTTACAATTGATATAAAATTAGTCCCGTATGATCTTAAAACCTATGGCAATTTTTATCTGCGCGATAGTGATATCGAAATTTCTAGTGCGAAATTTCACACAGACTATGCAAACATCGATTTAAACGGTACTCGCGTTGATATTAACGCGCTAAAATTAAATATGCCAGGCACCTTTAAATCAAGCGTTTTTGGGCGCGTAGATACACACAAAATGGTAGGTAAATTTGATGCAAATTTAAGCGATATTTTAGTTGGGACGCAAGAAATTTTATCTGTACCATCTTTAAAAACAGACATTACTTTGGATTTTTCTACACCTACAACCCGCCTAAGTCTAAGTAATCCAAAAGTAAATTTTATATTTGCAAAAGGCTTTAATTCTATCGAAACTACCGACATAATGCCGTTTAAAAAATACTCAAAAATTATGCAAAATTTACAGATTAATTCAGGCTCACTGCACTTAAAAACGCAAAATTTTCACGATTTTGATATAAATTTGGCAAAAATTTCTACCAGTTTTAAGCTTTTGCGCCGTAAAAACGGGACGATTTATAATAGCGACGATGTAAATTTACAAATAAAAAACGGCAAAATTTCTGGCGAAACAGTGAATAAAAATTTAGCCTTTCACATCAATAAAAATGATATGCAAATCGCGCTAAAAGATGTCGATTTCATCTTGAATTTAGGCGAAAATAGCGGGGATTCAAAGCTTCCTAATATTAAATTTAGTGGACAAAACTCGCGCATAGAAATTGTAGATTTTAACCGCACAATTAGCTTTGATAAATTTAATGGAGCCCTCCATAAAAATGCACTAAATTTTAGCGGTAAAATCGGAGCTGGAGAGGTAAATTTTATAAAAAATAGTAAAAAATTAGAGATTTTAGCGCACGATATTAAAGATCGCACGATAAATGAAATTTTAGGCAGAGATAGCTTTAAAGAGGGAAATTATTCGGTGCGAATTTATGGCGTAGATGGCGATCACCTAAACGGCGAAATTCACGCGAAAAACGCCTATTTAAGCGACTTTGTCTTCTATCATGGTCTTTTGACTTTTATAAATTCTGTGCCTAGTTTGCTTAGTTTTAAGCGACCAGATTTTAATAAAAAAGGCTTTACGATTAAAAATGGAGAGTTTGAATTTGCCAAAAATTACAACTTTATAACACTAAAAAATATCGATCTGGTTGGTCCTAGCGCGGATATTATGGGGCATGGTGGAGTAGATTTAAAAACACATAAAATAGTCGTGGATTTAAAACTAAAATATCTAAAAGACGCCTCGGCGATGATAGGCTATCTCCCGTTTGTTTCACAGATAATTTTAGGCGACAAAAAAGAAATTTCTACACAAATTCAAATCCGTGGCAGTATCGATAAACCCGAGTTTAACACGCAAATAACACAGGATATAATCACATCACCTTTTAAAATTTTATTAAATATTTTAGAGCTACCGATTAATATTTTTAAATAGGAAAAAAGATGAAATTTAAGCTAGATTTTTACGATAATTTTGACGAAAGTTTGCTATTTTGGATCGCAAAATTTATTAAATTTAAACTCTCAACTCTCTCAAACAAAGAGCTTCGTTCGCCAGAAATTTTAGCGCAAGTCCAAGCTAGATTAAGCGAAAATCCTCGCGATATAAAGACGCTTTGTACTCTAGCCAAGCAGGCGCGAAATGCGGGACTTACAGGCATAAATACATATTTTAATCCTTTAAAAAAATTTTATGAAATTGCAAAAACTTATAAATTTAGTAGCCTTTCGCAACTTGACGAGCAAATTTTAAGCGAAATTTTAGCGATTATTACTGCTAGACTTAGCGACGCAAGTAAGAAAAATTACCGAATCGCGATAATAAATTTTTTCGCGTTTTTAGACAAACAAAATATCACTAATGAACACACAAACTCAGCACATAATTTTGGAATCGAGCTTAAAAAATGGGGCGGGATCAGCGGAAATAGCGCGGTAAAACTGCCTGAATTTTTAAACGAAGATGAAATTTCGCAGTTTTTGCGCGGACTTGATAGCTTTGATTTTGGCAAGAATACGACGCGAAACCGCCTTGTAATTAAAATTATTATTTTTACAGGGATTCGCGTCGGAGAGGCGCTAAATTTGTACTTTAAAGATATTTCGCGCGAGAAAGATTTTTACATAATTAGAATCCGCGGAAAAGGGAATAAGTATAGAATCGTGATGATAAAGGCACATTTAATAGAAGATCTTTTAAATAATCTATCTACAAATTACGAAAGTGATGGACATCTATTCGTAAATCATCGCGGCGTAGCGCTAACGCAAAGTTCAATTAGCAAAATGGTGGAGAAAATTTTACTAAGTGTGGGAATTCGCAAGGAAAAAAACGGCGCACACATGCTTCGTCACACATTTGCTACAATGCTCTATCGCCAACATAAAGATCTAATTTTAGTGCAAGAGGCTTTAGGGCACGCAAGCTTAAACACATCGCGAATTTATACCCATTTTGATAGCGATAATTTAAAACTAGCGGCGCAAATGGGCGAAAAGTTTGATAAAATCTCGCAACAAAAACGGAGGGAAAATATATGAAAATTTTATTAATCCAAAATGGCAGCATTGTTCAAGCCATATCAAACACACCAGCAATAGAAGCACTACGTAAAGCATATCCGCGCGATAAAATCGATATTTTAGTAAATGATGGCAACTATTGCGTCATGAAAAATAACCCTTTTATCAATACGATTTATGATTTTAAACGCGTTGAGCAGAATAAATTTTTATCACATACAAGCGGATTCATCAGCCGTTTTAGCGCAAAAAGCAAAATTTGGAATCATATTTATGATGTTTGTGTAATTTTCAGCGATAAATTTTATAAACGCGATGAGGGTTTTGCAAAAATGTGTGGCGCAAAGATGATAATCGGTGTTGATAATAATGTCGCAGATTCTTGCATTACACATAAGATAAAATTGAGCGGGAAAAATGACGTAATGAATTATTTCGAGCTTTTATCGCCTTTGAATGTCTCTTATGGTGGTGAAAAAATGCTATTTATTCCTGAAAAAATAGAGAGTAAATTTAAAAATTACGTTTTCGTTCATTGCGACACCGATAGCCCACATAATGTTATTGGGTATGATAAGCTAGATAGAATCATCGGCTTTTTACAAACCAAATTTAGTGTCGTTATCACAAGCTTAAATCCATCTCATAGTGTATATAGCGATCGCGTCGGCGTGCCGTTTTTGTGTATTAAAAACTACGAAGAGCTAGCATCTCATCTAACTCACGCCAAATTTGCCGTGGTGCCATTTGGTGTTGTAGCGTATCTTGCGCCGACTCTTGGCGTAAAAACTCTCGGGATTTTCGGCGAAAAAAATCAGCGATTTACGAGTGAATTTTTTAATAATGAGTGCATTGTTTTAAGTAACGATATCGTGCGAAATATCCCTGATGCGACGATTAATCAGACATTGATGAACGATTTTTTTAAAATTTGATCTCAAATTTATAGTTAAATATTATCTTGCAATCAAACAGCGATAATATTCAATAAATTTTTAAATTTAACAATCGCCACTCATCTGCACCGATATTTTTATGCTCTACTTGTTCTAGCCATTTTCTAAAGTTATATTAAAATTCAAAATGGTGTAAAAGCGCGGTGAAATGGGGGTGAGTAGCTGATTTTAGTAAAATCAAAATGGGCGAAAATTTTTTGCATTCTTTAACAAATCGTTCAAACGCCTTTTAATAGGCTTTAAAGCGTCTCTTGGCTTGCGCTACTCTTTGCCGATGATTTGGATTTTACTAGCAATTACGATAGGCTTATTGATTATCCGAAAATAGCGTCAGGCTTTTATTTATCTGGTTTTTTATGCGCCTAACATAGATACATTAAGCCAACCGCGTCACAAAATTTAGTCGCCACTACATACAACCGCCATCAATGCAAATTTAGTTTACAACCGCTCGTAGCACGCACTATTTAAGTCGCAAAATCGCTCACAAATTTTCCCAACCAATTTTAGCCAACTGCGCAAAATATCGGATTTATACAATAAATATGTTAGATAAAGCGCGCTTATTTGTAGATGATGCTAAAATCAATGAAACACCTACAAACAGTGCAAAAATAGGATTGCAAAGGTATTTTAAGAGCTATTTAAATAGGTTTAAAATCGATTTTTGGTAGAAAATTGCGCTTTCAAATCAAAGTGGAATATTGTAAAAATGGCTAAAAATTCGCCACTTTGATTTTAAGCGTTAATTTGCTTTGATTTAAAACGCAGTGATACAATCATAAAAAAAACAAATTTGCAAATTAAAAATATTTTTTTATCATAATTTGCACTATTTTTTAATTTTAAAACACTGCAAAACAAATTTTAGTCGCGTTTATAAAATCGCGCCAAAACACCACTACCGATACGTTCGCTTTTGCCATCTTGCACCATTTCGCCACCCTTAAAGCTAATCGTATCATCGGTATTTACGACAAATTGCAGCGTGATAACGCGCGATTTTACCTCAACCGCTGGCTTTATAAAATAGACCTTCACAGGCTCTTTTTCTTGCCAAACCACATTTTTTAGCACGCTTACAATATGATTTTTTTCATAATCTTTAAGCCCTGCTTTTAGTCCATCTATGCCACCATTTAGCCCAGTTTCATCGCATTTTACAGGCGCGCTGAAGAGATTTTTATTCTCTTTTTCATCGTATTCGCAAAATTTCATCGCGATTTCATGCAATTTTTCCTTATCGCTAATCTCATAACGCTCGGCTAAAATTTTAAGATTATTTTCAACCTTTTCTTTTATTTGCGCCTTTGCCTCTTCTTGCGCTTTTAAAAATTTAGCATTTTGCGCATCAAATTCTGCCTTTAAAACATCCGCGCCAACCTCGCACGTTAGGCTTGCAGACACCAATCCATCTTTGCTTGTATCATCCCACGAAATTTTAGAGCAAATTTTACTCGTTTTGATAGCCGTTTCTATATTCATAGATTTAAACTGGGGTAGAGTGTATTTTTTTACCTTATCTACAGCACTATCACCACAACCTAAAATAAGCATCGCCAAAACGCTAGAAAACAGATATTTTTTCATTTTTTCTCCTTTAAAATTTAAGTAAATAAATTTCAAAATTTATTTACTTAAATTTATACAATAAGCTTTTTAAAATTTGTGAATTTAACCGCCATCTCGCGCAACTTATCATTAAATTTTCAATTACAAAGTTTTTTTACCTTTACAACGTCCGCGCAAAACTCGCATATTAGGCTTATAGATATTGTGCCATCTTTATTTATGTCTATTCTTAAAACTTTAGAGCAAATTTTACTCGTTTTGATAGTTGTTTTTAAATTTGCTCTTTAAATTTAGTGCTTTTATTAAATTGCTAATTTTTCTTAAAAAAAAGCGCGATTTTCGCTTGCAATTTAAACCACGTGCCAAGCTCCATGATTGGATAGCCAGCGTATGCTTTACCACCTTCTAGATCTTTGCTAACGCCACCACGCGCCGCAATTTGGGCAAAATCGCCGATTTTGATGTGACCTTTTGTGCCTGATTGTCCGCCCATTACGACATTGCGCCCCAAAATACTAGATCCAGCAAGACCTACTTGAGAGACCAAAAGCGTATTTTGTCCGATATCACAGTTGTGCCCAATCTGAACGAGATTGTCGATTTTTGTCCCTTTTTTGATAATTGTTGGATCAAAAACGCCACGATCAATCGTCGTATTTGCGCCAATTTCAACAAAATCTTCCAAAATCACGCTGCCATTGTGATGAATTTTTACATGAGTTCCATCGGCGCGATGCGCATAACCAAAACCATCACTTCCGAGGATTGCCCCAGCCAAAATCACGCAGTTTTCGCCAATTTTAGTATCGTTATAAATCACGGCATTTGGGTGGATTATCGTCCCTGCGCCGATTTTAACATCATCGCCGATATAAACACCACTCATAATAGTACAGTTTTCGCCGATTTGCGAATTTGAGCCAACATGCACATTTTCCATTATTTGAGCCGATTTAGCGATAAAATTTGGACGTTTTTCACGAATCAAAGGTTTCGCAAAATGAGCACTTAAAATCGCAAAATTTAGATGCGGATTATCGCAAATAATCGCCAAGCTACCTTCTGGCACAAGATGCACCATCTCGCTACGCACCAAAACAGCACTAGCTTTTGTTTGCGAAATAAATTTGGCATTTTTTTCGCCATCGCAATAGCTAAGCTCATTTGTTTTTGCATTTTGCAAAGAATTTATGGCGCAAATTTCAAAATTTGCATCTAAATTTTTGTACGTTTGATTTTCAATCTCACACCTAGCATCTTTAAATTTGGTCAAATCAGCCCGCAAATCAAGCCCTAAAATTTCATAAATTTCACCTATTTTCATCATATATCCATTATCACAGAGCCACTTCTTACGATACTTTGCGGATCGTAGCGTTTCATTGTTTTTATGAAATTTTCAATCCTGCAAGCATCATCACACGCCATCACGATTAGCGTTTTTTCATCAGAATTTGCGATTGAGCCATTGTAAGATTTTAAGATCGCATCAAGCCCAGAAAGATTGTTATCATTTAATGGAATTTTTACCAAAGCCATCTCTTTTTCTATAAATTCGGCATCTTCGATTACTTTATATGTTGGGATAAGCTTGTGAAGTTGCTTTACAATCTGCTCTAAAACGCGCTTATCGCCTTTTGTGACTATGCTTAAACGCGAAAAATTTGTGCCTGGTATTGGTGCAACAGTAAGGCTATCGATATTATATCCGCGCCCAGCAAAAAGCCCTGAAATGCGCGATAAAACGCCGTTTTCGTCCAAAACTATAACGGAAATTAATCTTCTAATATTCTCCATTTTTCACCTCATTCAAGTATCATATTATATAGCGCGCCGCCTGCTGGGACCATCGGAAGCACCTCTTCAAAGCGATCAATTTGAACATCGATAAATGCGACTTTATTTGCGTTAATAGCCGATTTTAGCGCATCGCGAAACTCATCTTTTGTTTTTACCTCATAACCTGCGCCGCCAAAAGCCTCGCAAATTTTGGTGAAATTTGGTTTTTTTGCACCGCTTAAATCGGTCATTGAGTAGCGTTTTTCATAAAATAGCCCTTGCCACTGGCGCACCATGCCTAAAAAGCTGTTATTTAAAATGATATAAATCACGCTCGCGCCCTCATCAATGCACGTTTGAAGCTCTTGAATATTCATCAAAACACTTCCATCGCCACCAAAACAGACCACAGGGCGATTTTGAATACCAAATTTCGCACCCATCGCAGCTGGCAAACCATACCCCATCGTGCCAAGGCCGCCGCTTGTTAGGAATGTGCGTGGTTTATTAAATGGATAAAACTGCGCCACCCACATTTGGTGCTGCCCAACATCAGTAGCAATAATCGCATCATCATCTGCTAAAATTTTCGCCGTTTCGCGAATAACCCATTGAGGTTTTAAAATTTCGTCGCTATCTTTAAAACAAAGCGGATGCAACTCATCGTATTTTTTTAAAGTATCACGCCACTGAGCGAAATTTGATGGATCAACATCTTTTTTTACGCGTGGCAAAAGCTCTTCTAAAACGCATTTTATATCACCCACCACAGGATAATCAGCATCGACAATTTTTGAAATTGAACTTGGATCAATATCTACATGCACGATTTTTGCAAATTTGGCAAATTCGCTAAGCTTTCCCGTAACACGATCATCAAATCTAGCCCCAAGCGCGATAATCAAATCCGCCTCGCTCATCGCCATATTCGCGACATAACTTCCGTGCATGCCGACCATTTAAACAATGGATCATTTAAGCGCAAAATTCTCAAGCAAAATTCAAAAA
>CAUTSW010000027.1:0-16131 GCA_963541085.1 uncultured Campylobacter sp. | reverse complement strand
GGAATTATATACATGCAATGCTTAAATTAAGCTGAAGGATTGGGGAGAAATTGCATTTTTTTTAAAAAAATTTACTTTTTTCGCATTTAAATTCAAATTTTCTGCCCTTACTAAACTCATCAAACATCATTTTAAAATCACGCCCGATTGCGTCCATGTTTGTCAAATCGTATTTCCCATTATATAGATAATCAAATTTATCATTTTTTGTGCCACATGCGCCGTCAAAATAAATTATCTCATAGCAAACACCGCAATACGAAATAAAATGCCCGCTTTCGCAAAATCCATTGCGCTCATAAAATTTTAATCTTCTTTTACGAAGCTCTTTTTCGTCATCACAGCAGTTTTCATATGGATTTTCTATCTCAGCGACCACAATCGCATCAGCAAATTTATTCGTTAGCGCATTTAAAATTTGTGCGCCGACCCCGCTGTTTCTAATATTCAAATTTACAGCCAAAAATGCCAAATAGACTAAATTTTGCCATCTTCTAACAGTTGCAAAACCCAAAAATTGCCCATCATCAACAGCCACCAAATGTTCAAATTCCGCCTCGCTTAACTCATCTACACAAAATGGCGCAATCAATTCGCAAGGCGGAAAAGCCTCGTGTGCAAGCTTAGCAATGCAGGGCATAAATTTTGCGCGATTTTCATCGCAAATTTCTACAATTTTCATCACAGCCCCATATCGCTAAGCCCAGCATCAATCGCTTTTTTTAGGCACATCGGCGCAGAAATTTTACGAAATTTAATCTCACGCGCGCTAGTTGTTATCACGCAAATTTCTCCATAGGCAACAAATTTCGTAAATAATCTTTGCTTTAAATTTATCGATTCTATGCGTGAATATCGCACTTCAAGCCACTTTTTACATAAAAATCCACTCTTAAAAATCACGCGTCGATCAGTCGCTATAAAATACGAAAAAAACATATTAAAAATGACAACGGCGATCAAAATCCAGCCAAAAGCTTTTAAAATTTCGTCTGAATAATTTAAATATTGCATCGTTATATATTTATGCGCATAACCGCTCGTCACAAACATCGCCGCAGCACAAAAAAGATGCGGAATAAACGCCAAAATACTAAGCCTAGCAGTAGCCAAAACTCTCTCATTTTTTTCTAAATTTCTTGAAATAAAATCCATAAATCCTACTTAAAATTTACTCAAAATTTACACTATCAAAGCGTATTAAAGACGCGATCCCCAGCATCGCCAAGACCAGGAATAATATATCCGTTATCATTTAGACCTTCGTCGATTTTCGCAATATAAACCGGTACATCAGGGTAAATTTCGCTAAATCTTTTTAAACCCTGCGGCGCACCCAAAATTGATATAAATTTAATTTTTTCTACGCCTTTTTTCTTTAAAAATTTAACCGCTTCAATCGCCGTCCCGCCAGTAGCAAACATCGGATCGATTATAATCGCTTGGCGAGAGGCGAAATCTTGTGGAAATTTTGCGTAATAAAACTGCGCCTCAAGACTCTTTTCATTGCGTTCAAAGCCCAAAAATCCAACACTCGCATCAGGAATTAGCTTAAAAACCGCATCAAGCATGCCAAGCGCAGCGCGCAAAATCGGGCAAATCATAATTTTTGCGTCTAATTTTTGCGCATTGGCGGGCGCAACAGGTGTTTGCACAGGCACAGATTTTAACGCCAAATCAGAACACGCCTCAAACATCAAAAGATAACTAATCTCATCAATTAACATGCGAAACTGAAATGGATCTGTGTTTTTATCGCGCAAAATAGCGAGCTTGTGTTCGATAAGCGGGTGAGAAACTTCAAAAATATTTTTCATTTTTTTCCTTTAAAATTACAAAAAATCGGCTGATTTTACATAATTCAAGGTAAAAATAGAGTAAAACAGGCGAATTTGGCACGAAATTTTAATGAAATTCTCAAAATTTTTAATAAAAATTTAATCATAAAAAGAAATTTGATTACTCTTTATATTAAACAAGCTTTTTACATCCAGCGCGAAAATTTTCAACAAAACAAACGCCAAATTTTAAGCAGATTTCAGCGCAAATTCGGTCTAATTTTTATGAATGTCTCTAAAGTCTAACTTGTAAATTTTACAAAAATCAAAGCAGAAAATCATTTGCGAGATTTCTCATTTATTCACAAATAACCAATAATGTAGAGCTTTTATTTGCCCTGTTTGTGGCAACGAAATTTAAATTTATCAAACAAAACCCAGCGCGAAAATTAATCTTTGCATAACGATTTGATATTTTAAATTTACTCTATTATATAAATCTTTTCTCATCAAATATAAAAATTCAGTGCAAATGGCATTGATTTGGAAGTTTATTGGGCAAATTTGTGCAAAAATTTGATAAATTCAGCCAAAATCAGCACACAAAAATTTAAATATCTTTACTCAATTTCTATTAACTTCGCATAAACACAATAGACCTTTTTAAACTCTACACCATTATAAATTTTGCCCTGCAATGCCGGTAAAATCGTATCATCGTAGCTTTTAGCATAAAAGCGAATATCTGTTTTAAACTCATCGGCATTTTTACCAGTTACGACAACCGACATAAAATTTGGCGTATTTTCATCACCAAATACAGAAAATATCTCAAATTTATCGCCGTTTCGCTCGTAAATTTCTACTCTACCAGCTAAAAATTTGGCAAATTCTATTTTGTTTTCAAGCGTGGTGTCTAATTTAATAGTTTTAGGGCGCAACCCTTTTATGAATTGCTTTATCATTTTCACTCACTAATTTGCGCATCGCGTTTAGCGCGGTAGGCCTCTTTTGTGCGCTCATAAAGGCGTGGTGCTTTGCGAAATTCATAATAATCGCGCCATGAAATTGAACGCTCATTTAACTCTTTCGCGCCAGAAATCACAAGCGGATGATGCCACTGTGAACCGACATAATTTATTGGATTTGCAAAGCCATCAACCCCCACGCCAACGGCATCACGCAAAGATGATTGCCCCAAAATCGGCAACACAAAAGGTGCGCCCTCACCCACGCCCCACGCACCTAAAGTTTGCCCAAAATCCTCATCATTTCGCGCTAAATCAAAATGCAATTTCGCACTATCTGCAAACCCTCCAAAACCAAGAGTAGAGTTAATCAAAAATCGCTTTGTCTCAATCCAGCTAGAGGCAAATTTCCCTTGCAAAAGATTATTTACAAGGCGCACAGGGTATAAAAGATTATGAAAAAAAATCGCTAAATGCGCCCTGAATTGGATCTGGCATAACATAATCATACCCCGCCGCCAATGGTAAAAACAAATAGGCATAAAAGGCATCATTAATGTAAGTCATCGTCACGTTGTAGCCATAAAGCGGATCAAAATCGCTAGAATTTTTCAAATTTGGGTGCGAAATTTTAGAGCTATTGTCGGAATTTGTATGCCGAATTTCGGTAGGTTTTGTCAAATTTCCATCAATAATTTCATTTTTGGTGGCACAACCGCTAAATAAAACAATAAAAACAAAAGCAACTTTTTTCATTTTCTCTCCTAAAAACGGCGATTTTACTTAAATTTAGTTTGCGACTTACTAAATTTAAAGCTGTTTTTTGTATAATCTCGCCCAAAAATTGGAGTAAAAATGATACCTTTTAGCGACGAAGAGTTAATTGAACCTGTAAAAGAGAGCCTAAATTTGGTTCGCCCGATGTTAGTGCGCGACGGCGGGGATTTGGAGTTTTTAGGCGTAAAAAACGGCATAATTTACGTGCGATTAATGGGACATTGCCACGGATGTGCCGCGAGCGATACAACCCTAAAAATGGGGCTTGAACGTCAGTTAAAACTAGACATTCACCCAGAACTTCGCGTCGTAAATATCCCTCTTGGTGAAAGTTTTGATATTGAAAAACTATAAAATTTTAGGCATAAAAGCCTTTGAGCGCGGAGAAATTTCATCTGCGAGAACCTTTTTTTCGCTCGCATTAAATAAACGCAATAAATCACAGATAAATTTCTATCTAAATTTATGCGATTACATTCACATTGACGCTGATTTTTGCGTGGCTGTTTTTAGCTATTCGCAAGTGTCAAGAATGGATAAAAAAAGTTTCGATTTTTTCTCAAATTTAATAGAAATTAAAATTTCCGACACAAAACAAAGCACAGATGTCTCACACGATGCGCTAGATATCGCAGATATCAAAGCGATTTGTGCGCACACTACACAAAAAGATCCAAAATTTAGCCTAAAAACACTACTTTTTAATATGCCCATTATCATCGGCGGGAGGGCAAATTTTTTAAATTTCATCGAAATTTTAGCCGAAAACGGTATGAAAAATTTAGGTTTTGAGATCTTTGAAGAGGCGATTGAACGGCTTGGATACGACGAAAAATTTAAAATTCTCTCAGAAAAGTTAAAAAAATGAAGATAAATTTTGAAAATACATTCATCACGGATAATTCTAATGAGTGTGAAAATGGTTGCATGTTTTTACAAACGGCGCAAAATGAGAAATTTGCCAACAACGCGATAGCAAACGGCGCAAAAATCATCGCTCACGAAAAAGCGTGCGAGCTTTTAAATATCAAAAAAGATATAAAAATAGTCGCAATCACTGGCACAAATGGCAAAACTACAACCGCGGCGGCGATTTATTCTACGCTTTTAGAACTTGGCTTTTCGTGTGCTTTGTGCGGAACGCGAGGAAGTTTCATCAACGACAAACAAATCAGTGAAAAAACACTCACAACAGGCTCTGCAATGCAAATTTTAAGCTATCTAAAAGCTGCAAGCGAAGCAAAATGTGATTATTTTGTGATGGAGGTAAGCTCTCATGCCATCGCGCAAAACCGCATTGACGGGCTAAAATTTGCACTAAAAATTTTCACAAATTTAACGCAAGATCACCTAGACTTTCACGGCACTTTTGAAGAATACGCGCGGGTTAAAAGCTCATTTTTCGCCGATGAGACGCCAAAATTAATCAACAAAGACGACCCACATATCAAATTTAATCCAACCAATGCGCAAACCTACGCCATCAAATCCCCAGCGACATACTCTGTTTTAGCCTATGGCGTAAAAGATAGCATCGACGCGCTCATTCGCACACCATTTGGCGAGGTAAAAATAGAGAGTGATTTGGTTGGCGAGTTTAATCTTTACAATCTTTTAAGCGCATTTGCAGCTGTAAAAATGCTAACCAAATTTGACAATGAAAAGATCGCTTTTGCGTTGGCGAAATTTGGCGGAGTGCAAGGGCGCATGCAGGTTGTAGCACGCAATCCGCTCACGATAGTAGATTTTGCACACACGCCAGATGGTATCGAAAAGGTCCTAACAGCACTTAGCGCAAACGAAATTATCGCTGTTTTTGGCGCAGGCGGTAATCGCGACCGCACAAAACGCCCCATCATGGGACATATCGCGCAAAAATTAGCCAAAATTTGCGTCGTAACTAGCGACAATCCGCGAGACGAAAATCCAGATGAAATTATCGACGAAATTTTAGGTGGAATGCAAAAAAATGAGCGCGTTTTTGTCGAGGCGGATCGTAAAAAAGCGATAAATTTGGCGATAAATTTGGCGATAAATGGCGAAGTAATCGCAATTTTAGGAAAAGGCGACGAAACCTATCAAGAAATTTGTGGCGTAAAATACCCATTTTGCGATAAAGACGTCGTGGAGGAAATTTTAACTACAAAGGAAAAAGCAGATGAAAATTGAGATATTACAAAGCAAAATTCATCGCGCCAGAGTTACTGACGCAAATTTAAACTATGTCGGCTCAATCACGATTGATGAGCAGTTAATGCACGCGGCAAATATGCTCGAATTTCAAAAAGTGGAAATTTTAAACGTAAATAACGGCGAACGATTTAGCACTTACATTATAAAAGGTAAAAAACACGGAGAAATTTGCCTAAATGGCGCAGCGGCACGAAAAGTGTGCATCGGCGATGTCGTAATCATCGTAAGCTACGCACAAATGAGCGACAAAAAGGCACGAAATTTTAAACCAACTATCGTGCAAGTAGATGAAAACAACGAAATCGTAAAGGAAAAATAGATGTTTGATGGACTAGATTTTTCAAAAATGGGCGACGTTTTGGCTGATTTGCAAAAAAAGGCGCAAGAGCTACAAACGCAGACCGAAAATCAAGAATTTAGCGTAAAAAGCGGTGGTGGAATGGTGCAAATTAAGCTAAATGGCAAGGGTGAAGTGCTAGATGTTTTAATTGATGAAAGCTTAATGAACGATAAAGAGAGTTTGCAAATTTTGCTAATTTCAGCGATGAATGACGCGATAAAACTTGTCGAAAACGAGCGCAAAAATATCGCCTCAAAGATGCTAGGCGACTTTGGCGGACTTGGAAATTTTGGTAATTTTGGCGGAAAAGCGTGAGTATTTTAGAGGCGTTTCAAGCCCATTTAGAGCAATTTCGCATAGAGTGCAAAAGCTTTCATCCATATTTTGAAGACGCGCTTAATTACATGCTTCATAGTGGCGGCAAACACTTCCGCGCTCAGCTTTTATTGGGCGTTGTTGGTGCGATAAAGGGCGCAGAAATTTTTGAAAATTTAAAATTTAGCGCAGATAAAGAGCCAAAAAACCTGACGCAAAATCGAAATTTTGATAAAAATAAAAGTTTTGACGAAATTTCTAGCACAAATAAAGAGAGTGTTTTTGCCAAAAGCGCGTTAAATGTGGCGCTGGCGATTGAGATGATGCACACGTATTCGCTTATCCACGATGATTTGCCGACGATGGATAATGCCCCGCTTCGTCGCGCAAAGGCAACAACACACATAAAATTTGACGAGACAACCGCGCTTTTAGTCGGCGATGCGCTAAACACTCACGCGTTTTACATTCTAGCTACGTCAAATTTGCCGGATGAAATTTGCAAAAAATGCGTCGAAATTTTGGCGATAAATGCAGGTGTTGACGGCATGGTTTTGGGTCAAGCGTGCGATTGTTTTTTTGAAGATAAGCGATTAAATTTAGATGAAATCAAATTTTTACATATCAAAAAAACCGGCGCATTAATCGCAGCATCTCTTAAAATGGGCGCGGTTGTGGCAGGAGTAGAGCCTAAAATTTGCGATGAAATTTATAAAATCGGCTTAAATTTAGGATTGGCTTTTCAAATCAAAGATGACATCATCGACGCTACCGCCAACAGCGCAGACGCAGGAAAACCGACACTAAATGACGCACACAAAAACTCATTTACAAATTTACTAGGCGTAGAAAAGGCGACTAAATTTAAATCAAATTTGATAGATGAAATCTTGACGCAAACCCTAAATTTAGATGAAAAAATCGCCAAAATGATAAAAAATTTAATACAAACATATTTGAAAGGTTGAAAATGTTGGAAAAAATCTCAAACACGATTAAATTTTTAAGCGCCGATATGATTCAAAAGGCAAACTCAGGTCACCCAGGCGCCCCAATGGGTCTAAGCGACATAATGAGTGTGTTAATGAAAAAACTATCCCACAATCCAAAAGACCCGACATGGCTAAACCGCGACAGACTCGTATTTTCGGGCGGTCATGCCTCCGCGCTTGTGTATAGCTATCTATATTTAAGCGGATATGATTTAAGCATTGATGATCTTAAAAATTTCCGCCAATTAGGCTCAAAAACACCAGGCCACCCAGAAATTTCCACAAGTGGCGTAGAGATCGCTACAGGTCCGTTAGGACAAGGTGTCGCAAACGCAGTCGGACTAGCCATGGCGGCAAAATACGCAGAAAATTTGTTAAATGAAAAAGATACAAAAATCATCACTCACAAGGTCTATTGCCTATGTGGCGACGGCGATTTACAAGAGGGCATAAGCTACGAAGCGTGTGCTTTAGCTGGTCATCATAAATTAGATAATCTCGTACTGATTTATGATAGCAACGAAATCACAATCGAAGGCGACACATCAGTAGCATGGAGCGAAGATGTCAAGGCACGTTTTGAAGCGCAAGGCTTTGAAGTGGTACAAATCGACGGACACAATTTTGATGAAATAGAATTTGTTTTAAACGAAGCAAAAAATAAAACCGTGCCATATCTCATTATCGCACACACAAAAATCGGCAAAGGCGCACTAGAGTTAGAAGGCTTGGCCAAAACCCACGGCGCACCTCTTGGCGATGAACTAATCTCACGCGCAAAATTAGAGGCAAAATTTCCAGATGAGAAATTTTACGTAGCGCAAGATGTGCTTTTTGAGACACGCGCCGCCATTGAAAAGGGTGATTTAGCTCAAGCATTATGGAAAAAAGAGTGTGAAAAACTAAGCAACGAGAAAAAAGAGCTACTAAATTCGCTACTAAATCCAGATTTTTCAAAGGTCAAATTTCCAGATTTTAGCGGACAAAAAATAGCCACACGCGATAGCAATGGCAAAATTTTAAACGCAATCGCCACAGCCGTGCCATCGTTCATCGGCGGAAGTGCCGATCTTGCGCCCTCAAACAAAACAGAGCTAAAAGAGATGGGCGACTTCCCAAACGGCAAAAATTTACATTTTGGCATACGCGAACACGCAATGGCAGCGATCACAAACGCATTTGCGCGCTACGGGCTTTTCGTGCCATTTTGCGCAACATTTTTCATATTTTCAGACTACCTAAAAACGGGCGCAAGACTATCTGCGCTAATGGGGCTAAAAAACTATTTTGTATTCACTCACGATAGCATCGGCGTTGGCGAAGATGGGCCAACACACGAGCCAATTGAACAGCTATCACAATTTCGCGCGATGCCAAATTTCTACGTATTTCGCCCAGCTGATGGCAACGAAAACGTCGCTTGTTGGCGTGTGGGATTAAATTTAAACGCTCCATGCGCGTTTGTATGCTCTCGCCAAGGGCTAGAAGCACTGCCAAAGGCGATTTTAGGGGGCGTAGAGCGTGGCGCATACCTCATAAAACGTAGCGTAAATCCGCGCATAACACTCATCGCAAGTGGTAGCGAAGTATCACTTTGTCTAAAAGCCGCGTCAATTTTAGACGAACAAGGCGTAGGCGCAAACGTCGTATCCGCGCCATGCTATGATCTACTATGCAAACAAGATGACGCTTATATAAAAGAGCTTTTTGGTGATACAAAAGTCCTAGCCGTCGAGGCTGCAAGCGCGCTAGAATGGTATAAATTCGCTGATGAAATATATGGAATGAATAGCTTTGGCGAGAGTGCAAAAGCAGAAGAGCTATTTAAACACTTTGGATTTACAGATGTAAATATCGCCGCCGTAGCAAAAAAATTACTATAAATTCGGCATCAAATTTGGATGAAATCTATCAAATTTCATCCAAAAATTTAAATTTAGTGTGCAATTGAGGTAAAAAGCGAAAATCACCGGCAAAGCAGTTGCGCCCAAAACCTCAACAAAGCTTCTCTTTAAAGTTTGATAAACTCCAATCACATTCAACAAAATACCAATGAAACAAAAATAGATAAAAACATCTGTTTTACAAAAAATTTGACTAAATTTCATAAACTTTTAATCATTAAAATTCATCATATTTATCCACATTTTTAACCTCTTAACTAAATATTATTTAAGCATATTGATAATTAATTTTAATTAAAGTTTTTTTAAGATAATATTCGTCCGATTTTATTAACTACTTTTTATATAGGAGAAAACATGAAAAAACTTTCTATTTGTTTGTGCGCCCAAATTTACGCATTAAGCACTCTTTATGCTGATGAAAAAATGACGCAAAATCCACAATCCGTATCGCTTGAACCGATTGCTGTTGTGGCTACTTCTGGTGAAAATTTAGTCGATGCTCTTAAAATAAATGTCAGAAATGCTACTTTGATAAAAGATATCATGCGCGATATTCCCGGCGTTTATATTGGCGGGACAAATGGATTAAATCAAAAAATTTATATCCGTGGCGTAAATGAGCGCGGTTTAAATATCACAATAGATGGCGCACGCCAACGCGGCAACGCCTTTCATCACGATGGCGATTTATATCTTGATGCTGATATTATTAAATCGGTTGATGTTGGTTTGGGTGTAAATTCTATTGTAGGTGCAGCTGGTGCCTTAGGTGGTTCAGTCGCTTTTAAAACGGTAGATGCGAGTGATTTACTTGAAGATGGCGAAAATTTTGGTGGCAAAATAAAAGGAGGATATGCCAGCAATAATCAAGAGTGGCAACAATCTCTCACTCTTTATGGACGCGCTTTTGAATCGGTTGATCTATTAGGATATATCGGCCATCGCGGATATGAGCGCGGAAAAGATGCCAAAAATGACAAAATCGGTGGCAAAGGCGATGATACAAACTATATGTTTAAATTTGGCGCAGATATTGGGGATTACTCAAAGATACGTTTAAGCACCGAGCATTTTAAAACACATGGCGACTACCCGCTACGTGCTGAGTGGCCAAGTTTGGGTGATTTGCTCGATACTGAATTTATTCGCAAAACCCACACTTTAAATTTTACTTCAAATCCAAATGATTATTTAAATTTAGATTTTAATGCTTATTACACAGATCACGAAATAAAAACGATGAAAAATGGAGTAAAAACCTATGGCACAAAATTAATCAATAAAACTAAATTTGGTGATGAAAATTTCAGCCAAACATTTGTTTATGGCTTCGATTATTACAATATGCAAAGTTACAACAAAAACAGTTCTCTCCCAAATGACAAGGGGCAAAATTTGTCTTTATTTATTGAAGATCAAATCAGAAATAACGGTTTTACATTTACCCCAGGCATAAGATATGATAGATATACTCTAAATACAATGGGAGGAAAATTCCTTAAATTGCAAGAAATTTGCGATCGCCGTGGTTGTAGGATGGCACCGCTTTCATCAAAAGAGCGCGTAAAATATACTTGGCATAAATTTTCACCAGGTGTAAGTTTAGATTATCAATTCGACATGGGTTTGGGACTTTGGGCTAGTTGGGCAAAGGTGTTTAAAGGCCCTGATCCAATAGAGAGTATGCGTATTCAAAATAACAGTGTTCAAACGACTACGACAAATTCTGATTTAAAACCAGAAACCGGCGATGTTTGGGAGTTTGGCGCGCGTTACAAAACTCAAATTTCAGATAATCAAAGTATAAATTTAAGCGCAAAATATTTCGTTAATCAATACGAAAATTTAATAAGCGAAATGGGCGCTCCAGGTCGTGTCGAAATACAGCGTATCAATGGTGGCAAAGCAAACGTAAAAGGTGCAGAAATCGCAGCAAGATATAATATAGCTGATTTTAGCTTTGGTGCGAGCTGGTCAAAAGCTAAAACAAAATACAAAGATGGCGCAAAACAAGGCTACGGATACGTTCTAGCATATTCTGATGCCGGAGATAAATATACATTTAACGCAGAGTATTATGCAAACGCAATTGATACATTGTTTGGATATAACCTTGTTGCGTTTAATAAAATTCACACAAAAAACGGCTTAAATTCTGAATTTAATAAACCAGGCTACGCGGTTAGTGATATTTATGCTACTTGGGTGCCAAACTCAGGTAAATATAGTGGGCTTGAAATTAACGTTGGTATATATAATCTATTTAATAAATCTTATTGGTCTCACTCACAACGTAGTGCTGGAAATACGAATGGCGGGATGATTGATTGGGAACCAGGACGAAATATAAAAGCAAACGTGTCATATAAATTTTAATTTTTAAGACAAATAACTAAGTAATTAAATTTGACGTTTTAATTTGACGTCAAATTTAATTTAGATAGTTTTTTATTAAGATTATAGATAGCCTTGATCAATCATCGCATCGGCGACTTTTCTAAATCCTGCGATATTTGCCCCTAGCACCAAATTTCCCTCGCAACCAAATTCTTTGGAAGTTTCGTAGCTAGTTTTGAAAATATTTCGCATAATATCGTGGAGTTTATTATCCACGGTCGCAAAATCCCAGCTTTGCATACTCGCATTTTGCGCCATCTCTAATCCACTCGTAGCCACGCCACCAGCGTTTGCCGCTTTTGCAGGCCCAAAAAGAAAATCTTTTTTGCTAAGCATAAAATCTATCGCTTCAAGGTTGCTTGGCATATTTGCGCCCTCGCAAACTAAACGACAACCATTTTTATAAAGCGTCTGAATATCTTTGAGGTTAATCTCATTTTGCGTAGCACTCGGGAAAGCCGCGTCGCAAGGAACATTCCAAACACCATTTCGACCCTCTTCATAGTCGCTAACAGGCGTAAATTTCGCGTTTTTGCGGAATTTTAAATACTCGACCAAGCTTTGGCGATTTTTCTCTTTTATCTCTTTTAACGCCTCTAAATCAATACCCTCTGCATCGTAGATAAAGCCCGTAGAATCGCTTACCGTGATAGGTAGCGCACCAAATTCATATAGCTTTTCAACGGTGTAGATTGCGACATTTCCAGCACCTGAAACGCAACATTTTTTACCGCGGATAGTTTGACCCACTTTTGTTAGCATTTCGTTTGCAAAATATACTGAACCATAACCTGTCGCCTCTGTGCGCGCTAGGCTGCCGCCCCAGTTTAGCCCCTTGCCAGTTAGTGCGCCATCAAATCTGCGTGTTAGCTTTTTATATTGCCCAAATAAATAGCCAATCTCGCGCCCGCCAACGCCAATATCGCCTGCCGGAACATCGCTAGTATCGCTTATTAAGCGGTGAAGTTCGTTCATAAATGATTGACAAAATCGCATAATTTCGTTGTCGCTTTTACCTTTTGGATCGAAATTTGCGCCACCTTTTCCGCCACCCATGCTAAGACCTGTGAGTGAATTTTTAAAAATTTGCTCAAAACCTAAAAATTTCAACACACCCAAATTTACACTCGGATGAAAACGCAAACCACCCTTATAAGGGCCAAGAGCCGAGTTAAACTCCACACGATATCCAGTATGCACACAGGGGATATTTTTATCATTTGTATATACTACGCGAAACATCAACGTACGCTCAGGTACCAAAACGCGCTCAATAATTTTATGGCGCAAATACTTCTCTTCGCGCTCAATAAGTGGTGCAAGAGAGTATAAAATCTCAGTCGCCGCTTGCAAAAATATCTCTTGACCTGGATTTTTTCTTTTAATATCTTCTAAAACACTATTTATATAGCTTCTTGTAGTTGCCATTTTTTACCCCTTTGGTTTGTAATTAAATTTTCTAGCGTCACGAAAAAACTTTTTCAACGCCAAATTCGCCCTTTTATCAATCTCATAGCTAATAAAACTCAAATACCATAATATATCATCGCGCCTAATGCCACGTTTTTTAGCATAATTTTCAAGAATATAGCTAGGAAATTTTACGCGCTTTTGCAAGAAGTTTTGCACGATTTTTTTATAAATTTCGCCATTTTTTATGTAGCAAAATCTACCAAAAACAAACGGTAAATTTGTCCGCTCGTGCCAAATTTCACCTAAATCCCAAAACGCCTCTTTTCCGCATTTTAGATACTCTTTTAGTGCTCTATCGCCAATGATTACCTCGCCTTTTAGTCCTAAAATACTATTTAACATATTCGAAGTCATCGACGCTGGATCAAGGCGCAGCGCGGAGTTTTTACGCGTTAAAACGCTAATCACTTCACGCCTAGCTACGATGCCAAAATTTAGCTTATCGTATTTTTGCTTCCTGCTCTCTATGCTTGAAATCACCGCGGCATCTACACGCCTATGCGCTAAATCTTTGCATAATTTACTCGGAACGCCTTTTTTAAACTCGATACTTTTTTTAACATAACTTGGCAACGGATAGCTTTTGAGAAAAATATGAAAAGGTAGCAAATTTAAATAATCAATCTTTCCAAATGTCATTTCCGCTTCCTTTTAAGCTAAATTTAAAATAACGAATTACGGCGGTGATTATATAGCTGTTTTTCTTAAATAAATATAAATTTTTTGCCAAATTTTTGCATTTAGTTTTACTTATTATTTAGTTAAGTTTTAATTAAGAAATAAATAGACATTTAACGAAATTTATATTAAATTTTGCTACAATCACGCCTTTAAAATTTACATTAATTACAAGGAAAAAAAATGTCAACACAAATCGAATTAAAACGCCAGGGTAAAATCGCGCGTCTTACAAACGAAACATTTAAATTTGATGAGCGCATAAAAGATGGATTTTTCACCGCGAACTACTTTTTAAAAATCAACAAAATAATCTCTCAAAATTTACCAAATCACCGCATCACACAGCAGTGGTTTTGTCGCACAAGCGAATACAAACTCTGCGGAATTGACGAAGCGATCGCGCTTGTAGAGACGTTTGCGCACAATCCGCAAAATCTAGAAATTTTCGCTTTACACGATGGCGATATCGTAAAATCGCGCGAACCCGTGCTTAAAATCAGCGGAAAATATGAAGATTTTGGCTTTTTAGAAAGCGTGATTGATGCTACGCTTTCGCGCCGAAGCTCGGTCGCTACAAATGTTTGGGAGGTTCTAAAAGTTGCAAAAAACAAGATTGTATTTTCGATGGGCGATCGTCAAGATGAAATCCAAACTCAAATTGGCGATGGATACGCCACCTATGTAGCGGGGATTTCGCGCATTTCTACAGACGCGCAAGGCGCATGGTGGGGTGGACGTGGCGTCGGGACTATGCCTCACGCACTAATCCAGATGTGTCGTGGCGATATCGTGCGCGCATGCAAGCTCTATGCGCAAACTTTTGCAAACGAAAAAATTACCGCGCTAGTAGATTATCACAATGACGTAATAACAGACGCATTGCGCGCCGCAAATGCCCTTGGTGAGCGACTTGGCGCTGTGCGCGTGGATACATCGGCAAATTTAATCGATAGATATTTCGAGCGCGCAAAGGCTGGTAAAAATGATGAATTTACGCCAAATTTAGCCAAAATCCGCGAGAAAATTAGAGTAAATTTGGTATCAAATCCAAGCGAAAATCTTGAAAAAACTAGCACAAATCCTGCGCAAAATTATGATGATAAATTTAATTCGCCAAATTTGGGGAAATTTGACGCCAAATTTAATACAAACTCAGATCAAATTTCATCTGCTAAATTTAGTGAAAATCCTAGCGATAAAAGCACAAAATTTGATACTAAATTTGAGAGAACTAGCGCGGATTTGTGCTTTGATTTCGATCCGCATGGTGTTTGTGTTGAGCTGATTTTCGCACTTAGAATGGCACTTGATGCGCACGGATTTTCGCACGTTAAAATCGTCGTTAGCTCAGGCTTTACACCACAAAAAATCGCCGAATTTGAACGCGCAAAAACGCCCGTGGATATCTATGGCGTAGGAACTTATCTAACGCGCAACGACACTTGTGGATTTACGGCGGATTTAGTCGCAATAGATGGCGAAAATGAGGCGAAATTTGGGCGCGAAAATATAGAAAATCCGCGCCTAGAAAGAGTAAATTTGTAAAATTTTAGCCCGTTTGAGGGCTAAATTTAGACTCATTCGTTATCGAATGTATTGTTTTTCGTGTGATAATAATACAAATATGCAAGCCCAACCGGAGCGATAAACATCGCAAAAGCGTAACAAAGAAGCATGGTGGTAAATTTTACGACCATCAACAATATAACATTTACAAAAAATACATTATCCCCAAGTATGAAGCCCACGATACTTTCATAGACAAATCTCGCATATGGATAGACAAACGCGTTTAAAACCAAAAATATAGACATCGCGACGCCGATATGCCCTGCTGGTCGCATTTGCAACCAAAAAAATAACGCCGTGATCAAACCGCCGAAAAACAGCTGTCTTAGGTAGTAACTAATGTTCAAACCGCCAAAAGTTTTCCTTAAAAAACTATTCATAAAAATCCTTTTTGTGAAATTTTGATAGGGATTATATAAAAGCAGAGTTTAACTTTGCTTAATTTATAAAGTATTTTGCAAAAGAGCACAAACGTGGCTGACATTTTAAAAAACGCAACAGAGCTAAAATTTGTCGCACAAATTTGGCACGTAGTTTGATAATAAAATTATAAATTTCACAACTACAAAACAAAATCCATATAAAGTCGCTAAATAAAAGCAAATTCGCTTCACTCTTCACTTTGACTTATTTAAACAAAACGACAAATTTATCCAAGATAGCTAAATAAACTAAATTTTATGCTGAAATTTGGTGTGATTTTCTATGTTTTTGCATCCAAATTTCACCATTAAACGTGGC
>CAUTSW010000026.1:0-16628 GCA_963541085.1 uncultured Campylobacter sp. | reverse complement strand
TAGCTCTTGAAATTTACCAAAAATCTTGCAATTTAAATAATGATTTAGGTTGCGCTTTACAAAAAAATCTCACAAATGCTTTACAAAATGCGATAAACGAACAAGTCGCACAAGAGCAACGTGAGCAACAAGCACAAAGCGAAGCAAAAGAAAAAGAGAAAAAGTCTAAAAAATAGGCTAAATTTGATGAAATTTGCATACCTTTTGTTGGCATTTTTTACATTTGCGCTAAGCGATAATTTTAGCGATGGATTAAATTTTTATAAAAGTGATGCAAATTTATCTTTTACCAAATTTCAATCAGCTTGCGACGAAAAGCACTTTCGCGCTTGTGCGATGGTCGGCGCGATGGCTTATGAGGGCAAAGGAACTGCTAAAAATTTAAATCTAGCCAAAGAAAATTTAAAAATTTCGTGCGAAAATGGCGTGATGAAATCGTGTCTATTTTTAGGCGAAATTTATATTTTGGGCGATCTAAAATCACGAAATTACACACAATCTTACAAATATCTTAAAATAGCATGTGAAAGTGGTATAGCAAGAGCTTGTAAAAGTTTGTCTTTAAATTTTAATATCCCGCCACAACAAAAACAAAAATGGCACGAAATGGCGTGCGAATTTGGCGAAAATTTAGATTGCAACAAAACAAATTTACCCCTAAATTTAACACCAATTTCTGAGCAAAACTCAACATCAGCCATCACTCCAACCAAAACCCAGCAAAAAAACACAGCGCAGAAAACAGAATAATTTATTTGTGAAATTGCGCTTTAAAATTTGGCACTAAAATTTAGCTTTGCTGGGTGTAAATTTCAATGTCGCGCAACCAAAACTAAACACACAAGAATAACAAAAATAATCATCTTTATGCGACCAATTTGTGTGACACAACTAGCACAAACAGCAAATATTCACGAGATGAGATTATTCATCGCAAGGCAAATTTTGGAAAGGATAGCGTGCAAACCAGCAAATGCGCACACCCAAAATCGCAAAAACAACTTATTTTTATTTGAATTTGCAAGGCAAATTTGCAACACAAACTAAGCAAAACTAACAAAACACACTAAAATTAATCCAAATTTAATAATTTACTCTCATTTTAAATTTTACGTTAAATTTTTGCAACTTATCATACAATACACCAAATTTTACCCACAAAAAAGGCAAATTTCATGAAAAATATACTCATTTTAGGTGGCGGTTACGGCGGATTGATGTGTTTTATCCGCCTGCAAAAAATCCTGCGCGACGAAGATGTAAAAGTCACACTAATTAGCAAACACGACTACCACTATCCAACGACACTCCTACATAAACTCTCAGTCGGCACATATAGTGCTAGAAAAGCGCGAATTTTCTTTCGTTTGCTCATCAAACGTCCAAATTTTCACTTTGAAAAAGACATCATAGAGCGCATAGATGTGAAAAGTCGCATCGTGCATGCAAAATACTCTTGCTATTCGTATGATTATCTAGTAATCGCACTTGGATTTGAGAGCAACACTTTTGGAATTAAAGGCACATTAGCCAACACTTATAAGCTAACATCGCTAAAATCTGCGCTAAATTTGCGCTCACGAATCGAGACAAAATTTAAAGATTTTCGTTTCAAAACAAATCCGCTAGATTTAAGCTTTGCTGTGTGTGGGAGCGGTTTTACCGGCGTGGAGTTTGTCGCAGAACTTGCCATTCAGGCAAATATTTTGTGCGAAATTAGCGGAATTGATAAAAATTTAGTAAAAATTTACCTCATTGGGCGCGGGGAGCGAATTTTACCAATGCTAAACGAAAAATTAAGCCAAATCGCGACTGATAAACTTCGTCAAATCAAAGTAGAAGTCATCCAAGCAAGTGTCATCGAGTGCAAATCTCACGCCGTGGTTATAGAAAAATCAGATGGACAAATCAGCGAAATTCCGTGTGCGACCACGCTTTGGGCAGCTGGCGTAAAAGGCAATCATGTCATCGAAAATTCGGGCCTTGCAGATAAAAACTCACGCGTTGAAGTCGATCCATTTTTGCGTTTGCCAAAGTGCAAATTTGACAAAAACAGCGCGGAAATTAGCAAAAATTTAGACGAAAATCACACAGATACAAGTGCGAATCAGACAAAAGATACTCTTGAGCAAAATGTCTTTGTTATCGGCGATTGCGCTATCGCCGTGGCGCGAGATGTAATTCACGCTCCAACAGCGCAACTAGCCTATCAAATGGGCGATTATTGCGCGGATGCAATAAAGCGAATTTTACACGAAAAACCGCTTGAAAAGCCGTTTAAATTCAAACACAGAGGCACGGTTTGTTCGCTAGGACACACATACGCAGTAGGACAAATTTACGGGTTTGGGATAAGTGGCGAAAAGGCCGCATTTATGAAAAACTTTATCGAAAACAAATGGATTTACAACGTCGCCGGAATTAAAAATGTCATTCAAAAAGGTCAGTTTAGATTTAGAAGCAGTTATTAAATTTCGTGCTAAAATTGCGAAATTTTTTTCAAGGAATAGGGAATGAAAACGATTTCTTCGCTAATTTTAGCAATTTTTTTAAGCGTATTTTTGGCAGGTTGCGCCGAAATTTCTAGCAATCAACAGCCAAATTTAGGATATATCGCCACATCTGCGCCAGTGTTTTTAAGCGAAAAACCGACGCAAAAAATCGCCTTTATAAGCATAAATGATACAAGTGGCACAGGTACAAATTTTGACCAAATCTTAAGTGCAAATTTAAGCGATGCATTGCGCCAAAATGGCTTTTACATCACAAATGATGAGAATAAAGCAACATATATCATCAAAGGAAATTTAAACTATTTTGCGAGATTTATTTTGCGCGAAGCAGATCCGTTTGCAAGGCCATTTTTTGGGCGAGATATTTTTAGGAGAGGCTTTTACAGACGCGGAATTTGGGATGATTGGGACGAATATGAACTACAAAGCTACGTCTATAAAGCGCAAATTTCGCTACTAATCCGCACACAAAATAGCGTCAAAAAAGGCAAAAAGACTAGCGTGCAAACACACGATTACACGACAAATTTAAATTGGCAAAGCGATAAAAATTTATACTCAAAATATGAAATGAGCCAAATTTTAAGTGCAAAAATCACAGAGCAAATCATAAATTTCTTATCAAATTGATACCGAATTTCGCCAAATTTGCTCAAAATTTGGCGAAATGTTTTTGATTGCATTTTTTATCTATGAAAATTTGCAAATTTTTGGGGCAAGTTGCTTAATATAGTGAAAAATGAGTTTGTAAATTGGCAAATTTAAGCCATATTTCGCAGTTAAAGAGGTTTGAATTTAGATTTAGTGGCTTTGGAATTTCTAAATCAAATTACTAAAAATTTAATATTAAAAGCACAAAACATCATTTTAGTTTGCAATCTATTCTCCAAATTTCGTTTATTAAATTTGCCATGGTTGCTAATAAATACACTGGTGCTTTAGCCTCAACACCACATACAATAACGAAATTAAAAATATGACCAAAAACCTACCGCCATCAATCTTACCAAATCTTATATCAAGCGTAGATTTTATATATAAAATCAAATTTATCGTCGCAAAAAAATCGCCACTAAAAATTTGCCTATTTGTGACCATAAACAAACTTTAGCGACTTAAACAATTTACTCCAATGAAGCTAAATTTTACTCCTTTAAAATGAAAAATAAGAGCGCACAAATACTTAGCACAAAGAAGCATTTTGCGAGACAAAGCAAACTGGTAAAGCGTTAGTTATTCGTAAAAAATTGGATTAGATGCAATTTATAAAAGAGCAAATTTTAGACAAAAAAACCGTCAAACAAACTTTTGCCAAAAATTTAGTTTAAAATTTGCTATTTTAAAGTTCATTATCACTTAAACTGCAAATTTTTTGATGTGCCAAGCCCGCAGGCAAGGCACAAAAAGGCTTATAGATAGCCAAAAAGATTAGTGAATATGTACCCAAACACGCACGATGTAAATACGCCCAAAAGCCCTGGGATAATAAAACTATGATTGATGACAAATTTGCCTATTTTCGTAGTTCCTGAGCGGTCAAATTGAATAGCCGCAAGATCGCTAGGATATGTCGGAAGTATATAATATCCATAGCAAGCAGGAGCAAACGCAAGTATAATTGCAGGATTAACGCCAATACCAAGAGCCAAAGGCACAAACGCCACAAGAGCCGCCGCTTGAGAATTAACAAATTTAGATATAAGAAGTAGCATAACCGCATACGTCCAAGGGTGCTCTTGAACTATACCGCCCAAAAATGCCTTCATCATCGGCGTATGCACAGCAAACATAGTCTCCGCCATCCACGAAATACCAAAAACAGCAACAAGTGCTATCATACCTGATTTAAATATCTCGTTTTTACTTATCTTGCTCGTGTCCGTTTTAGTAAAAATAATAATAAGCGAACCAGCAAGTAGCATAAATATCTGAATAACATTAACCATACTTAAAGGCGCACTTTCGAACTTTAACTTCGCATCTGCGTACTCTTTTACTTCGCCTTGCGCGTTAGTATATGTAACGCCTTTTGCGTCTTGTTTTAAATTTGAGGTCGCATTTTTTGCTTTTATGATGACATTTGCACTCGCATTTGCATCAATGGCTATTGAGCCATTAACAACAGAAATTTCTTTTTCTTTTAAACTAAGAGTGGCACCTTTTATATTTATTTTCTCCAAAACGTCTCCATTAAGGCTTACTATCTGTGCCGTTTCGGCGCGTTTGTCAAAGCCCCAACTAGGACGCAAATCTTTATAATACCCAAGCACAGCCACAATAGCGATCGCGCTTAAAAATATCCACATAGCCGCCCATTGAGAACCAGGAAGTTTTTTGCCAAGAAGCGTTACAGAATCGCCATAAACGTATTGTTTAAACTCAGGATCTTTAATCTTTTCTTGAAATTCTTCGTCTTTATCTAAATCTTTACCCCTAGACCAGCTAAAAATTCCGATCGCCAAAACACCGCAAAATGTTGAGGGGATAGTGATTTTAAGCAGGTCTAAATATCCATCAAATCCCGCAAGTGGGCTTTTTGCATTGATAAGTTGCGCAGTAAGTGTCACAACCGCGACTGATACTGGACTTGCGATAATGCCAAGTTGAGCTGATATAGAACTAGCAGCCATAGGACGCTCAGGTCTTATGCCATTTTTAATCGCTATATCATAAACAATAGGAAGCATAGTATATACGACGTGCCCTGTGCCACAAAGTATAGTAAGAGTAGCTGTTACAAACGGTGCTAAAATGCTTACGTATTTTGGGTTTTTTCGTAAAATTCGCTCAGCTATTTGAAGCATAACATCAAGACCACCACTTGCTTGAAGCGTAGCAGAAGCCACAACAACAGCCAAGATAGTAAGCATAACATCAATGGCTGGTTTACCTGGCTGTATATTAAAGCCAAAAACTAAAACTATGAGCCCAACACCACCTAAAAGACCAAGAGCAATACCGCCTTTTTTGGCTCCATAAAAAAGACAAATAAGCACGACGAGTAGCTGAATAGCAAACTGCGTGCCCTCCTCTAAGCTTGTTAAAAATTCCATGTATTCCTCCTTCACTTAGTAAATACTTAGCAAATTCTTAATAATTGTATTTAATTAATTATTATAAGTTGCTTACTTTAGAAAAATTTATAAATAAGATTTTTGAAATTTTTAAAGCTCGGATTTATCTAAATTCTTTACAAATTTCAATAGATATTTTTTTTAAAAAGTAGAAATTTAATCAAATTTTATAAAGCAAAAATAAAACCCTCCCCCTAAAAATTCAAGGGGAAGTAAGCAGGAGTTTGGTTTAAAAATTTCGCCTTTAAAATTAAAGGCGAAATTTAAAAACTAACTTTTTTAAAAACGCTAAGTTTTTAAAAATAAAACATACAAATTAACGCCTCGCGCGCTAATTTTGTAAACTAAATTTTAAAGTTATTTGTTTTTAAACAGCTTTTGTTGAATTTTATAAAGTAACTCTGTTATAAAATTGCTCTCACTTAACTCGTTAATAAATGTATCATAAGTAGTGTGATTTTCTTCTAAAAATTCTTTCAAAAAGCGTCCGCTAGTCTCCATGCCACCGATCTTTTCATAATCGCAAAGTCGCTTATAAATCGGAATAATTCTCTCAATCGCTCTGCGTGATGGTGCGCGACGGTAAGCTGTATAGCCGATAATCTCATTTGTTCGTGCGTGAAAATTTGTCTCAAATCGCGTAATAACCCAATAATATCGCCCATCTTTTGCAAGATTTTTAACAATCGCTTTGAAATCTTTACCCTGTTTAATCGTATCCCACATTAATTTAAAAGCAACTCGTGGCATATCTGGATGGCGCACGATATTATGAGGCTGTCCGATTAATTCAGCATTTGAATATTGTGCAACCTCGCTAAAATAGTCATTTGCATATGTAATTATGCCCGTTGCATCAGTTTTTGAGACAATATAACGCTTTGGATCTAGCTCAATCTCTTCGTCAATTGGTGTAGGTCTTGCCATCTTTTCCCCCTTTTTTTGAAAATTTTCAAGGGATTTTAGTATAAATAAGTTTTAAAATTAATGAAAATTTAGGATTTGAGAAAATTTTCTCTCAAATCCACTATTTTTATGCAAGAGTGTTTTTTAGCATCCAAATTTCTTTTTCTAATGCGCCGTATTTTTCTTGCGCAAATGCTTCAGTTGTTGCGTCTTGGGCTTTTTGCGCTGAGGCTTCTAGCTCTTTAAATGCTTCAACCAAATACTCATACGCGCTAAGAACTAATTTTAATACATCTTTATCTGTGTAGCTCTCTTTAAGCTCAAATGGTGCCTTTGCTTTTTCGCCTAACTCTTTGCCACAAATAATAGCTTTTTCGCCGATTTGCAAAGCGCGTTCAGCCACATCATCAAATAACTCACTCATCGCTTCATAAGCTTTTTGTGTGTGAGCATGAATTTGATAAAAAGCTAGACCTTTTACATTCCAATGATATGCATGAAAAGCAAGATATAGTGCGTGTGCATCGGCTTGAATTTGGTTAAGTTTTTCTGAAACTGACATCTTTTTCTCCTTATAAAAAATTTATGTTGGATTGTAGATAAGTATATTAAATAGATCATAAAAAATTTATAAATTAAATTTTAAAATTTGATGAAATTTAAAGTAAATTTTAGGCCGAAAATTCAGCCTAAAAATTTATCTAATTTTATTTGTGCGTTTCCAGATACCTAGATCTTGCGCGTGCTTGATCAAATCATCTCGGAAATTTGGATGCGCGATAGAAATTATCGCTTCACATCTCTCCCAAGTGCTAAGTCCTTTTAAATTTATAATGCCATATTCAGTAACTAAATAATGCACATTCGCGCGCGTAGCAGTGACTACGCTACCATCATCAAGTGTAGGCAAAATGCGCGATTTTAGTGTGCCATCTTTTGCTAATTTTGTTGAAGAACAACAAATAAAGCTCTTACCACCTTCGCTTAAATAAGCACCCATAACAAAATCAAGCTGTCCGCCAGCACCGCTAATGTGGCGACGACCTGCTGTTTCTGAATTTACCTGCCCAAAAAGGTCGATATTTACGGCATTATTAATCGAAATAAAGTTATCAAGGCTCGAAATTACTTTAATTGAATTTGTATAATCAACAGGTGCGGATTTACAAATCGGGTTATTATCCATAAAATCATATAGCTCTTTACTTCCCATCGCAAATGAGTACGTTTGGCGTCCGATGTCGAAATTTTTCCTGCTTCCATCAATCTTACCAGCCAAAGTCATCTCCATAAACGCATCCGCATACATCTCAGTATGCACGCCAAGATGTTTTAAATCAGACTGCGCGATACATTTGCCAACAGCGTTTGGCATACCGCCGATTCCTAGCTGAATACAAGAGCCATCGCGAATCTCTTTTACAATCAAATTTGCGATCTTTTCGTCAATTTCAGTAATCGGCGAAATTGGCATCTCATAAATTGGCGTATTCTCTCCTTCAACGATAAAATCAACATCATTTATATGAATGTTATTCTCATATCCGCCAAGACATCTAGGCATTGATTTATTCACCTCGACGATTACGATTTTCGCCGAACGCGCACACGCAGCAAGGTGCGAATTGCTCGGACCAAAGTTAAAAAATCCGTGCTGATCCATCGGAGTAACTTGCATAATCGCAACATCTGATGAACGCGTAGGTTTTTTATAATAGCGCGGAAGCTCAGAGTATCGCATCGGAATATAGTATCCTAGCCCTTGTTCGATCAAATTTCGCCCGATTTTGCTCACATGCCAGCTATTCCATGAAAAATGCTCGTGTGCATTTGGAACTTTAAAAGCCTCTGGAACGCTTGTTAAAATTCCGCCACGAAGCTTTACATCATAAAGCTCAGCATAACGCGCGGCGATTGCTTTATCCATCTCAATAGGCGTCGTAACAGCCCAGCCATAATCGACCCAATCGCCCGATTTTACGCAGTTCGCAGCGACTTCGGCGCTGACTAATTTTTGTTTATAAATGCTTTGAAATTCCATATTTTCCCCTTAAATTTAGTCATTTAAATTTAAAATTTTTAAATTTTTAAATTCCAAATTTAAACGACTTGGCGGAATTTATCCGCCAAATTTTAAAATCTAAATTTCTAAATTTTAAAGCGCAAACAAATCGCTAAATTCATTAAACGCCATGCTCTCTAAACGCGCCCCGTCTGCGCAAATTTCGCTGATTTTGGCAATATTTTTCGGGCTAATTTTGCGCGCTAAATTTCTTTTGAATTTCTCAATTAACAAAGGAATTCCCTCATCTCTTCTGCGACGATGTCCGATTGGATATTCGACTTCTACTTTCTTGCTTTTTGTGCCATCTTTGTAGAAAATTTGCACCGCATTTGCGATCGAACGCTTATCGGCTTCAAGATATTCGCGCGTATATCGCTCATCCACTTCAACGCTCATCTTATCGCGAAGTGCGTCAATACGCGGATCTTGCGCAACGCTATCTTCATAATCAGCCGCGCTTAATCGCCCAAAAATAAGTGGCACGGCGACCATATATTGAATGCAGTGATCGCGGTCGGCTGGGTTTGAAAGAGGGCCTGTTTTATTTATGATGCGATGGCCTGATTCTTGCGTTGTGATGATAATTTTTTCGATATCATCTAGGCGATTTTTCGCTTCATCGTGGAGCTTAAGGGCCGCCTCAACCGCCGTTTGAGCGTGAAATTCAGCTGGAAAAGAGATTTTAAATAGCACGTTTTCCATAACATATGAGCCAAATTCTTGCGGCAATGTGATCTTTGCGCCACGCATTTTTGTATCTTCATAGCCCCAAAATTTAGCCGTAATCGCGCTAGGATAGCCCATCTCGCCAGTAAGTGCTTTTAGAGCTAAATTTACCCCGCGCGAACTAGCATCGCCAGCCGCCCAACTTTTGCGAGAGCCTGTATTTGGTGCGTGGCGATATGTGCGAAGTGCGCCACCATCGATGAAAGCGTGACTTACAGCGTTGCGAACCTCTTCAAAACTCCCGCCAAGCAAAGCGCAAGCAACCGCGCTAGATGCGATACGCACAAGCAAAACGTGATCCAAACCGACTTTATTAAAGCAGTTTTGTAGCGCTAAAACACCTTGAATTTCGTGTGCTTTTATCATCGCTGTGAGTGCGTCTTTTACGGTAAGAGGAGATTTTCCTTGTGAGATATTTTTTCTACTTAGATAATCGCACACAGCCCAAATCGCGCCTAAATTATCGCTTGGATGTCCCCACTCAGCCGCCAGCCACGTATCATTAAAATCTAGCCATCTAACCATCGCGCCCACATTAAACGCTGCGCGCTCAGGCTCTAATTGATAGCTTGTACCCGGTATTTTAGCTCCCAAAGGGCGAAATTCCGCCCCCTCGACAACTGGTCCTAAAAGCTTCGTGCAAGCCGGAAAATCAAGTGCTAAAAGCCCACAACCAATCGTATCCATCAAGCAATATCGCGCAGTCTCATAAGCCAAATTTGAGCTGATTTTAAAATTTACAGCATATTCAGCAATTTTTGTTAAAACTTCATCAAATTCAGGTCTTTTTGCGTCTAAAACGCCCATATTTTCGCTCATATTCTCTCCTTATTTTCTATCTTTTAACTCTACAAATTTTAACTCATCAGGTCCTGTGTATTCGCTGCTTGGGCGGATTAATTTATTATCAGCGCGTTGCTCGTAGATGTGAGCTAACCAACCGCTAGTTCGCGACATGATGAAAATCGGCGTAAAATACTCAGTCGGGATTCCCATAAAATGATAGCTTGAGGCTGAATAAAAATCTAAATTTGGAAATAATTTTTTCTCATCCCACATTACTTTTTCTATCGCTTCACTGCGCTCAAAAAGCTTCTCGCTATCACCACAATCATCGGCTAATTTTTTACTCCACTCTTTAATTACGACATTTCGTGGATCGTGTGTTGTATAAACGCGGTGTCCAAAGCCCATAATTTTTGATTTATTTGCAAGTTTTTCATAAATTCCTTTTGTAGCTTCAGAAGGTGTTTTAAACTCAGCCAAAAGCTCCATCGCAGCTTCATTTGCGCCGCCATGAAGCGGTCCACGAAGCGCGCCAATAGCTGCTGTAATCGCAGAATAAACATCAGAAAGCGTCCCAGTAACAACACGCGCTGTAAAAGTAGAGGCGTTAAATTCATGCTCAGCATATAAAATCAAACTCGCATTCATCGCATCTAGCCAGAGTTTTTTTGGTGCTTTGTTGTGCAACTTTTCTAGAAAAAATCCAGCTATGCTATCTTGTGTGCTAGCAGTGTCCATCTCTACGCCATTTTTATGGAAGTGGTGCCAAAAAAGTAGCATTGATGGGAAAATTCCGAGCAATCTTATGCCTACTTTTAATTGATCTTTAAATTCTAATTTTAGCGCGTCAATTCTCTCTTGTTCGATTGTGCCTAAAATTGAACACCCTGTTCGCATAACGTCCATAGGATGGGCGTTTGCAGGGACTAGCTTTAATGTTTCTTTTACTTCGCGCGGAAGTTCTCTATCTTTTATTAATTGCGCTTTAAATTCTGTAAGCTCTGCGCTGTTTGGGAGTTTGCCCTCTAATAATAAATACGCAACCTCTTCAAATTCGCATTTAGCCGCTAAATCATAGATATTATAACCACGATAAAATAGCCCTGCACCAGTGCCTACGGTGGCTATCGCGCTTTTTCCAGCAACCACGCCAGCTAATCCACCTACTTTTTTCTTAGATTTTGTGCCTAAAACAGCCTCTTTTGCAGCTTCAAATTTCGCCATAAAATCATCTTTAATTTCGTCGAAATTTACGTTTTTTGCGTCGTTTTTTACCTTTGTGAATAACTCATCAAAAATTTCACCATAAGTCGCCATCATTTTTCTCCTTATTTTTTAAATAATTCGTCTAATTTATCTTCAAATTTGTGATAACCAAGCATATCATAAAGCTCTTCACGCGTTTGCATAATATCCAAAACGCCCTTTTGTGTGCCCTTTTGGATAATCTCTTTAAATACGCTCAAAGCCGCTTTGTTCATCGCACGAAATCCAGAAAGTGGATAAAGCACCATCGAAATTCCAACCTCTTTTAACTCATCTAGTGTAAAATACGGCGTCTTACCAAATTCGGTGATATTTGCTAGAACTGGCACTTTTATCACATTTGTAAATTGCTTATACTCTTCTAATGTGTGAATCGCCTCGGCAAAAATCATATCTGCACCAGCCTCTACGTAAGCACTCGCGCGCTCAATCGCCGCTTTTTGCCCCTCGCTAGCGTGCGCATCGGTTCGCGCCATTACAACAAAATCGCTGTCTATTTTGCCATCAACAGCTGCTTTTATGCGATCACACATCTCATCTTTGCTTACTAGCTCTTTATTTGGGCGGTGTCCGCAACGTTTTTGCGCAACTTGATCTTCGATATGGCATCCAGCAGCACCAGCGCGAGTGAGCTCTTTTATCGTTCGAGCGATATTAAACGCCCCACCCCAGCCAGTATCTGCATCAATCAACAACGGCAAATCAGTCGCGGCGGTAATTCTGCGCGTATCAATGCAAACGTCTTCTAAATTTGTCATGCCAAGATCAGGCAATCCAATACTAGCATTTGCGACACCAGCACCGCTTAAATATAGTGCTTTTGCACCGGATTTTGTCGCTTGAATTGCAGAATAGGCGTTGATTACGCCTAAAATTTGAAGCGGATTGTTTTGTGCAACCGCGTCTTTAAATCTTTTTCCTGCTGAAACCATAACTTTTTCTCCTTAAATAAAAATGTTTTAATTTTGTCACGGAATTATAACAGAAAAAAAGATTTTTTTGATTAAATTAAATAAAATTATTGCAAATTTTTTAAATTTTAAATTTTAAATTATTAATCAATTAAAACGCGATTTTAGCGAGTATTAATATAAAATATGCGGTGATTTAATTTGATAATATTTTTAGAAAAAAAATTTATATTTATTTAAGATAGATTTTACTTAAACGAATATAAATTTTTAAATATAATGATTTAATTCTAAATTTAAAAGTAAATTTTAAGTGCATTTTGACGAAATATAATGCTAAACTTTAAAAAGTTACTCAAAATTTACAAGCATACAAAAGCCACCCCTCAAATCAAAGTAAATTTTTAAAAAAACAAAAGCCAAACAAAAACCAAAAGGCGCAAATTTCGCCCGCAGTTATAATTTCAACAAAATTTGCGCTTTTATGGCTTAATTAAGATAAATTTAGCACAAAAATTTATCTACATTTAAAACACCTAGCACTATAAATTCTGCGTTCTGCACCGATGATAAATTGCTTAAATTTTACAAAGTAATGCCATAAATTCAGCGTTTCAAACTCGTTTTTGCATGGTTTTATGGATTTTTCTGATTTATTTAGCAGCTTGCGATAAGTCTCGAATATTCATTTTAGAGGACATAAAGTGACTAAGAAACAGGCAAAATTGACTAAATTTGGTGAGTTTTAAAAGAGTTTAAAGAGCCAAAATTGCTTATTAGTTGCGTCTAAATTTAAAAGAAATACATAAAAAATAAAAGAAAACCAAATTATAAATCAATGCCAAAATCAGTTGAAATTTCAAGCAAATTTATAAAAACAGCGAAAAATAGACTAACTTTTTCAAATTCGTACTTCTTTTAGCACAAAATTTCTCTTTTTCAGCTTTTTAAATTTAGATAATTTATTTTTATTGCACTTTGGTTTTATAATCGCAATAAACTTTTAAAATATCGCTGCAAATCGTGAATTTTCTAGCATCAGCAAATTTGATTTTTTGTGATTAGTTTTAATAAAACTTTACAATTTTTATTTAAGATAAAAATTTTCTTTCCTAATGCAATCAAATTTGATAAAGCAAATACTCATTTTGCAGTATTTCATAGTCTTTGCGTTATGTGGGCTGTTTTAACTATCTTGAATAAATTTGCCATTTGGTTTAATTAAGTCAAAGTGGCGAATGAAACATAATGGTTTTAGTGTTAACTAATCAGACAAATACGGGCTTTTCTTTTGCTTATTTAACACCTGTGGCGCGCTATTTTAGCTCAAAAACGAAACTTCTGCAAACTGCAAATATCGCTACTAAATTTACCTATTTTCAGACTCTTTAGAGATAAAATTTTGGCTATTTTCATAAATTTTATCGCAATCGCCATAGAACTTTAAAACACCTGCAAAGCTAAAAAATTTAATACACAAGCTAGCAAGATGAGTAAATTTATCACAAAAAAACGCTAGAAATTTAACTTTTTAATTTACAAAACAAAAAGAAGAGCTTTACGCTAAATTTCAACCGATAATTTAGTGAAATTTGATCTAATTTCAACCAAATTTCGCCAGAAATTTAACGCAAAAAATTTATTTTAGTTCAGATCTAATCGCGTCGCACCATTTTTCTACGCGCTCATCTGTTAGATCGCTTTGATTGTCTTGATCGATCGCTAAGCCCACGAATTTGCCATCGCGCACGCCTTCGCTCTCCTCAAAAGTGTAGCCCTCAGTCGATACTGCACCAATGATATTTGCGCCTTTGTCGCTAAATGCATCGTAGAGTTTACCAAGCGCACCACAAAAGCTATCAGAGTAGCCCTCACTATCGCCAACCGCGAAAAGTGCGACTTTTTTGCCAGCGACGTCTAATGCGCCAAAATCAAAACTCTCCCAATCATCTTGCAAATCGCCTGTGCCCCAAGTCGAACTACCGCAAATTAACGAATCAAACGAGCTTACTTTTGCTGCGTCGGCGTTTGCGATGTTGATTACTTCGCATTCAAGACCTAATTTATCGGCGATTTTGCCCGCGACCTCTTCTGCATTTCCCATTGAACTACCAAAAAATATTCCTACTGACATTGTTTTCTCCTTAAAAATTGATTTGTCACCAAATAGGGGACGATTTTAACAGATTTTTGCGAATTTAAAGCATAAGTATCAAAATTAATAAACTTTTTTAAGCCTTCTTGCCTAGGATAGGCAAAATAGAGCGTATCGTATTCGCGCAAAGGGCCAAAATCGGCTTTAAATTTAAAATAGCTATCATATTTGCCATCTAAAATTTGCTGAGTAAATCTCTCAAATCTACCGACAATGCAAATTTTAAAATCTTGCGCCTTTAAATAGACGCCAAATTGATCCTCACTGACGTTTTGATGCGAATTTACCGAGCTTACACGCGAATAAATATAGCCTTTAAACAGTTCGTTTGCGTCAAAAATTAGCTCATTATTTGATAAAAATTGAGAGAATTTCGCATAGTTTTTTTCTAAATTTTCTAAATTTGTAGAAATTTGCGCATGGTTGTTTTGTTGTAAATTTTGATACAAAGCTACATTTTTATTATTTTTTAAATTTTCCAATTTTAGAGCAAAAATTTCGCGCAAACTAGCACAATTTGCCAAGCTCTCTTCTAACGCAAACTCAGGAAAATTCGCATTAAAAAGGGCGATAAAAACAGCATTTATTTCACGCAAAGGACGCTGTTTTAAAAGTTGCGGAACAAACTGTGCGCGCGAAGAAAAACCAAAATAACTCATTTATCTTTTTCGCAACGAAACTCTTTATCAAGACCAAAAACTTTACAATACTCACAGAATACACAACTCACGCTACGTTTAGCACACACAAGCGGAATATTGCGTTTTTTTGCTTCGGTTTTTATCTTTTTCATCGTGTTGTGATTAAGAAAAGATGTTAACATCACCACACATTCGGCATCTTGCGGAAGTGGTTTACGATTTACGCGGTTTTCATTGCGCGCATCCCAGTGTTCGATTTTTGTCGCGCCAAGATCATGCAAAACGGCCTTAATAGGCGTAATTTCATCGGCACCAATTACTAAAACTGACATTTTATTATTCCTTTTTAAAATTAATTATCATATTTTTTTAATAGTCGCGTATTATATTTTAAGTTTCTTAATTTCAATTTAAAATTGAAATTCTTTATCAGCAAAATTTGAATTTTTTGCAAAACGTTAAGAAATTTACCACGAAATAAATTTTAAAAAAGAGCTTTGCAAAATTAAATTGACTAAATTTTAGCTCATCAATTAGCCATACAAGGCGTTTTAACCCAGTGCGATTTAAAATTGTAAATTTTTACAACTAAATTTCCCAAGATAAATGTGCGATAAAACCATTAAATTTTGCTACAATCGGCGATATTTTTAAGGAGTGAAAAATGGAAAAAATTATTTGGAATCAAACAGAATTTAACGATGTAAAAATCGAAAAAATGTACGAAAACGAGGGCACAAAGGAGATTTGCATAACATTTGCCAAAAATAGTGCGATGCAAAAACACACAGCCCCAGGCGCGATTAGCGTGCAGGTTTTGCGAGGTGAGATTGAGTTTAGCACCAAAGAGCAAACAATCACGCTTGGCGAACTAGACATGATAACGCTTCCGCCACACGTAGAACACGCGCTTGTAGCCACAAAAGATAGCATTGTAAGGCTAAGTTTAAGCAAAAATGACGATGTAAAACGTGTATTTAGTGTATTAAAAAAGTAAATTTTGCGCGCTTTTAGCCAAAAAATTTGATTAAATTTATCAGCTCGTATATAAAATTTGTAAAATATTTTCCATACAAAGGAGGTATTTTACAATCTGCCTTTAAAGGGTTTAAAAAACTAAATATCGCCTCGTCTTATCGCATTTTATAAGATAGCAACCAATTTTTTTCAAATCAATTCCAAAAACCTCTAGCAAAAACTAGATAAAACAAAACTCAAATCAGCCAAATTAATATGAAATTTAATATAAATAAAACCGCCATCGCAACGTAAATTTAGCTAGAAATTTAAAATCCTGGCGGACTTTTCGCCAAAATTTAAACCAAATCAAAAAATCAAAAAATCAAAATCGCAAAAATACACCTCAACCAAACAAAACGGCTTAACACCGCGCTCACAAAGCGACTAAACCAAATTTTAAGCCTATATTTTGAGCCATTTATAAACTTCATCAAACCAGCACGACCACACAAAAAACAACATAATTTATTTGTGAGATTTCGTTTAAATTTGGTTGATTTTGCTGTAAAATTTATTTTACCTGCTTGAAATTGTCTTAAATTTACCACCTAAAATTTGGTTTTGC
>CAUTSW010000025.1:0-17298 GCA_963541085.1 uncultured Campylobacter sp. | reverse complement strand
GAAACACAAGCAAGTAAAGGCGTAAGCGCGTCTGGAAATGAAGATGAAATCGTCGCAGATGTGCCTGGAAATGTCTTTAAGGTCTTGATTAAGCCAGGTGATAGTGTCAAAAAAGGTCAGCAAATTATCGTTTTAGAGGCGATGAAAATGGAAATTCCAGTTGAATCACCAAAAACTGGCATTATAGGTGATGTTCTTATTGAGACTGGCAAGAGTGTTGAAGCTGGTGAAGTATTGGCGAAATTTAAATAATTTTTCAAATTTTAAAAGGAAAATATAATGATAAATGACGAGCTAGAAAAGCTAGGTTTAAAAGATATAAAAGAAATTTATCACAACATTAGTTATGATGAGTTATTTAATCATGAGATTAAAAATCAAGAGGGCAGAGTTAGTGCGAATGGTACTTTTATGGTTGATACTGGTATATTTACCGGCAGAAGCCCTAAAGATAAGTATTTTGTTCGCCAAGATCCAAGCCAGAAATTTATCGCATGGGGAAACATAAATCGTCCAATTAGTAAAGAGCTTTTTGATAAGTGCTTAAAATTAGCCAAAGATAGATTAAGCGGTAAAAATTTATATGTTCAAGACGCCTTTTGCGGGTCTAGCTTAGCAAGTAGAAAAAATATACGTTTTATTACAGAAGTTGCGTGGCAAGCGCACTTTGTAAAAAATATGTTTATTCGCCCAAATGCCGATGAGCTTGCAAATTTTGCGCCGAATTTTGTCTTTTATAATGCGTGCAAATGTGTAAATTGTGACTACGAAAAAGATGGATTAAATAGCGAAGTTTTTGTTATTTTAAATGTAGAAGAAAACATCGGTGTAATCGGCGGGACATGGTATGGTGGAGAGATGAAAAAAGGCATTTTTTCCATGATGAATTACTGGCTTCCACTAGAGGGCAAAATGGGTATGCACTGCTCGGCAAATATCGGCACAAATGGCGATACAGCTCTATTTTTCGGGCTTAGTGGCACCGGTAAAACCACACTTTCTACCGATCCACATCGTAAATTAATCGGTGATGATGAGCACGGCTGGGATGAAAATGGCGTATTTAATTTTGAGGGTGGATGTTATGCAAAATGTATAAATTTAGATCCAAATTCTGAGCCTGAAATTTATGGCGCAATCAAACGCAACGCACTTTTAGAAAACGTAGTCGCCGATGAAAATGGCGTCGTAGATTATGCCGATTCATCAAAAACAGAAAACACACGCGTAAGCTATCCTATTGAGCATATCGAAAATCACGAACCAACGCTTAGCGGTTCGCATCCGCAAAATATTATCTTTCTTACGGCTGATGCTTTTGGTGTTTTGCCGCCTGTTGCAAAGCTCACAAAAGAGCAAGCAATGTACTATTTTCTTAGTGGCTATACAGCAAAAGTCGCAGGTACTGAGCGCGGGATAAAAGAGCCTGTAGCGACATTTAGTGCGTGTTTTGGAGAGCCATTTATGCCACTACATCCGACCGTTTATGCCAAACTTTTAGGCGAGAAAATCGACAAGCATGGCGTTAGCGTTTACCTGGTAAATACTGGCTGGAGTGGCGGAAAATACGGTGTTGGCAAACGTATGAGCATAAAAGCTACACGCACATGCGTCAATGCTATTTTAGATGGAAGCATAAAAGATTGCGAATTTGAAAATTTTGATAAATTTAATCTAGCTATTCCAAAAACACTCGAAGGTGTAGATACTCATCTTTTAAATCCGCAAAATTGTTGGAAAAATAAAGATGAATTTGAGGCGACAAAAACGCAACTTGCCAAGATGTTTGTAGAAAATTTCAAACGCTATGAAGATGTCAAAGCTGGGGTTGAGTTTGCAAAAGCTGGTCCAAAAATTTAGTCTATTTTCTCTCATTTTTTTGCTCTCGTCTTGTTCTGATGTAGATGAGAGCAAACTCATACATGCTAAAGAGCCAAAAGCTGGTGTTGTGTATGATAGTGCTGTGCGTTATGTAAATAGTATGCGCTATGAAGCAGGGCTTAACTCATTAAACACCAATCCAAATTTAGAAATTTCATCTGCTAATCACGCAAAATATCTAGCGCAAAATGACATAATTTCACATAATGAACAGCCAAATTTGAGCGGTTTTACGGGCGCAAATCCATCTGAACGCGGTTTTTTTGCTGGGTACAACTCTCAAATTAGCGAAAATGTTTCAAGTGGTCAAAAGGACGAAATCGCCTCGACAAATGATCTAATGAGCGCGATTTATCATAGATTCGGTTTTTTGGATATGAGTATTGACGAGATCGGGTTTTTATCGCAGCTTGGCGCGAGTGGGCGATATTTTGTCTTTAATATGGGAAATTCGCGCTTAAATGAGTTTTGTTCTCACTTAAAAAGCGACGAAGGTTATGGTAAATTTCTTACAGGACTTTGCAAAAATAGATCTCTGGCAATAGGTGCGGAGCATTATGAAAAGTTGCTTAAATTTTCAAACGCCAATTACGTGCAGTTTCCAATCGGTGATAACGTACAAACATATTTTAACGAAGAGATTCCAGATCCTTTGCCAGAGTGTAAAATCACGTCAAATCCCGTTAGTATAGAATTTGCGCGCAATTATGGCGATATAAAATTTAAAGATTTTGCAATTTTTAAAGATAGCAAACGCCTTGATGATACGATTTTGCTTAATAAAAGAAATGATCCAAATTCAATATTAAATGAGCGACAATTTGCACTTTTTTCGCGTAAAGTTTTCGATTACGATAGTGAATACCGCGCCAAATTTGATTATGAAAAAGAGGGTGAGGCGCATACGATTGAGTGGAAATTTCGCACGCAAACGCCATATCGTCCATATTTTGTTGTGCGGGATGGCAAAATTTTAGGTGCAAATTCTAACCAAAGTCAAGCGCAAATTTCAGATAGCTTTCTTATGATGGAGGCGGGGCGCGAGTATGAAATTTACTTTTATCCGCGAAATTGCAATGACGTGTTAGAAAAATATAGTGTAAGCTATAGCTTTACTAAAAAGCCAGAAATTACGATGATAGGCGCAAATTTTATTCGTATAAAAATCGATGGACTTAAAGGGCAAATCGTAAAATTTAAACCGCAAAATGGCGAAGAGATTAAAATTTATCTAACCAGCACGAAAAATTACACGCTATTTACAGCGCAAAATTTAGCTGTTTTGGGCGGGATTTTGCTACTTTTTTGCTTTTTTATCTACAAATTTAGGAGACAATGATGAAAAAATTATGGGGCGGACGCTTTGGAAACGAAGGTTGTGCGCTTTTAGATGAATTTAACGCATCAATCGGTTTTGATCACGCGCTTTATGCACAAGATATTCGCGGATCGCTAGCTCATGCACAGATGCTTAGCGAGTGCGGGATTATTAGCGATGATGATTTTCGCGAAATTTCGCGCGGGTTAAATCAAATAAAAGATGAGATTGAAAACGGCAAATTTGAGTTCAAAGTCGCCGATGAGGATATCCATATGGCGATTGAATCTAGGCTTAGCGAGATTATCGGTGCTAATATTGGGGGTAAGTTACATACGGCGCGCTCTAGAAATGATCAAGTCGCGCTTGATTTTCGTCTGTTTGTGCTAGAAAATGGGCGCGAAATAGCGGGGCTTGTTTTGGATTTGATACGTGCGCTTACTCAAATTTCATCAAAACATATTGACACATTGATGCCAGGCTACACACATTTACAACACGCTCAACCTGTGAGTTTGGCGTTTTATTTGATGGCGTATGCTAATATGTTTGCTAGAGATTATGAGCGTTTTATCGCCTCTGTAAAGCAAAATAATCTCTGTCCGCTTGGAGCGTGCGCGATGGCTGGTACTCCGCACCCCACAAACCGCGCGCGCACTGCTGAGCTACTAGGCTTTGATGCGCCAACCGCTAATGCTATGGATAGTGTGAGTGATCGTGATTTTGCGCTAGAAATTTTATTTAATATTTCGGTTTTGTTTATGCATACTTCAAGGCTGTGCGAGGAGCTTATTTTGTGGAATTCGCAAGAGTTTTCTTTTGTAAAAATGAGCGATAAATTTTCAACTGGAAGCTCAATTATGCCACAGAAAAAAAACCCCGATGTCGCTGAGCTAATTCGCGGAAAAACAGGGCGCGTTTATGGAAATTTGATCGCGCTTTTAACTACGATGAAATCGCTTCCGCTTGCGTATAATAAGGACATGCAAGAGGACAAAGAGCGTGTTTTTGATAGCGTTGAGACCGCTAAAAAAAGTGTGGAAATTTTGACACAGATGTTGCTTACGTGTGAATTTTCGCGTGAAAATCTGCAAAAAGCGTGCGAAAAAGGGCATCTTAGCGCGACAGATTTGGCAGATTTTTTGGTGCGCGAAAAAGGTGTGGCTTTTCGTGAGGCGCACTTTATTACGGGACGTTGCGTAGGTTTGGCGGAGAGTTTAGGAGTCGATTTAAGCGCGATGAAGCTTGCGGATTTGCAAAAAATTGATCAGCGAATTGATGAAAAGGCGATGGAGGTGTTGAGCTTGATAAGCTCAAAAAATGCGCGAAAATCTTTTGGTGGAACAAGCGATGAAAGCGTAAATATAGCTGTTGTAAAGATGCAAGAGTGGATTAAAGAGCGCGAATAAATTTGTATTTATAGTGTTTTGTGCGCGGATTTGCCAATTTAAAGTTGTGTTTGTTTTGTCAAATTTTTAAAAATAATCGGCAAAACAGCACTGTTTTTGATAATTTTAAATTTCTTAAAATTGATAATTTAAAATGCACTTTTTAAAATTTTTTAACATCTCGCGCTTATTATCTAATCTCAAAATAAGTTAAAAGCTTTTAAATGAGTTTTTAATTATGGGTTTAGAGATGGTATAAAGATTAATAAAATGGCAAATTTAACTGGAGATTTTTTTGAATTTTCATCAACAAATTCTATTTTGTATCGCAAGAGCACGAGAAAATATTTAGGTTTTTAAAGTTTTAAAAAAGCGGAGATTATCTTGGATATAGTTAAAAGTACTTTGTTGGCGAGTCAATATTGATGGAGTTTGGCTATTAAAAGCTTGGCTTAGAAATTTACGCACCACTGTGTAAAACTATAAGAATAAGTTCGCTTATATAAATAATTTTTATCTCATTTTGAAAAGATACAAATTTGTAAAACACGGTGGCAAAGTAACAAATAAAATTAAATTTTTATCCTCAAGACAGCGATAAAAATTTATAGAATTCATAAAATTTGAGCGGTAATTGATGGTTAAAATTTAAACTACAGACAAACCTGCTATTATAAATCGCTTTTTTGATTTGATTTTGTAGTAAACGTCGCCAAAACCGCTATAAAGTTTATAATTTTATGTTTTAAAAAACACAAAAACAAGGTCTTTGCTGTTTATTTTGTCTTTTTTAAAAATTTTAGCTTTTTAAAATTTGATATTTTATAAATTTCAAACAGCTTTGCCATTGCTAAAATGCATCATATTTTGGCGCAAAATGGGCGTTTTTATCCTTTAAAAGTTACTATTTTTTCGCCTTCAAATTCGTAAATTTTACACTCTGTATCAAAAAGCACACTCAAATCATCGGCGCAAATATCTCTGTTTGCTTTAAAATTTACAAGTTCTCCTTTTTTAAAAAAGAGCGAATTTTGAGTGTAATGTAGTGCCAATGTTAAATCATGAATTACAACAAACGCAAAAATTTGCTCTTGCAACGCAAAATATCGAACAATTCTCAAAATAGCGTGCTGATTTTTTGGATCCAAATGAGAAATAGGCTCATCAAGCAATAAAACTTTTGGCTCTTCTAAAAGTGCTCCAGCGATAAAAACTTTCGCGCGATTTCCACCGCTAAGCGTAGATAGTTTGGCATGTAAAATCGTATTTAAATTAAAATCATTCATAATTTTTGCGATTTTTTCGCGATCTTTTTTGTTTAAAAAATTGCCACAAAATTTACGGCGCGAAAGGGTTAAAAACTCATCAATTTCTATATCTAAAAACTCCATAAACTGCGGTAAAAACGAGATAAATTTGGATTTTTCTTTGTAGTTTAGCTCCCATAAATTTGTGCCGTTAAAATAAATTCCGCTTGAATTTTTATCTTTTTGTTTTGTGTTAAGTAAAAGAGTACGCCCAAAATTTTGTTTAAAATTGCTATCTAAATTTTTGTTTAAAAATGAGCGTAAAAATGTAGATTTTCCTGCACCATTTGCGCCGATTATTCCGTTTAAACCAAATTTTTCTACTTTTAAATTTATATTTTTTAGTAAAAATTTATTGCCTTTTTTAACATTTAAATTCACAATTTCAATCACTAAATTTTCCTAATCAATAAAAACAAAAGCAAAGGAACGCCTAAAAATGCGGTTAAAATTCCAACTGGCAAAATCACCGGCGCAAATATTAACCTTGATAAAATATCTGCTGTGCCTAGCATTATCGCACCGCAAAGCCCGCTGAAAATAAACAAAATTTTGTGCGAAAACCCCAAGCTAAATTTAATAATATGTGGCGCAACGAGTCCGATAAAACCAATGATCCCAAAATAGCAAACACAAAGCGTGCTAAGCAAAGTCGCCCAAAATAGCACTAAAATTTGAAAAAATTTGACATTTACGCCAAGTGTTTGCGCCTTGTCATCTCCAAAATGTAGCGCGTCAAATTTCCAATAATTTAGGCTAAAAATCACAGCGGCGATCACAAAAATGGCAAAAATATTTAAATTTGCGCTAAAAGTTGCCTTGCTGATGTCCCCAAAAGTCCAAAATAGCGTTGTCGCGATATCTGTGTCGTCTGCAAAAAATTGCAAAAACATAACCCCCGCGCCAAAAAACGCGCCAAGCCCGATGCCAAAAAGCACAAGTGACGCCATAGCCAAAAAACGCGCCAAAAACATCATCACGCAAATGCAAGAAAAAGCCGAAATAAAGGCCGAAATTTCGATTGATAAAAATGGAATTTCTTGTAAAAATATTATGTAAAAACTAGCTCCAAATGCCCCAGCATTCGATATTCCAAGAGTGTATGGCGAGGCTAGGGCGTTTTTGAAAATAGACTGCATCGCTGCGCCACTAAGTGCTAAAGCCGCCCCGCAAATTAGCGCAGCTAGCGTGTGTGGTAGGCGGATTTCGCGCATAATTTTGCCGTTTAAATCATCGTTTGAAAACGCCAATAGATCGCTAAAATTTAGCCCATCACTGCCAACGCAAAGCGATATAACAAATATGGCAAACAGCAAAAGCAAAAACAAAACTATTTTCATTTTTTGTCAAATTTTTAGGCGAAATTTGCGCCCAATTTCATCAAATTTAGCCTGAATTTTAGTTGCATTAGCATTAAAAAACATGGTCAAATTTTGCATAAAATTTATTTTAAATTTACACACAAATTTACCAGCTTTCACCAAAAAATGCCTCTAAAATAGCTTTTTTTTGTGCTTCAAAATCGACTTTCGCGCCAAAAATTTCGGCTATTTTCCATGCGTTTATATAGAAATTTTCTAAATTTGAAGCATAGTGATTATAGCTTTGTAAATAAAAAACGTTATTATTTTTAAATGCACTAAGATCTTTTAAAATCGTGTGTTTTGCAACCTCATCATCAACTATTTTTTTCCCGCCAATATCGATGAATATATAGGTAGGATCGGCTTTTAAGAGTGCTTCGTAAGATATTGTTAAGTGATTATCGGCGATAGGGTTATGAAATTTATTCTTAAATCCAAGCAGCTCAAATGGTGGAAAATATGGCGCACTTCCGCCAATTCCGTGCGCACCTTTAAAACCTAAAGCACCAATATAGACATCTTTTTGTGGCAAATTTAGCCCAAAAAGTTGCGCTTTTTGCTCGTTCATAAATTTAATCAGCGCATCAGCACGAGCAGTTGTGGCGGTAGCTTCGCCTAGTGCTTTGATTGATTTTTCGAAAAATTTTATCTGGCTTTCATTGCCAATTTCAAGCGTGTCATTTATCGCAAAAACGGGGATTTTTACGCTACTGGCGAACTTTTTCACCACGTCTTTTTTGAAATTCGCCATCACAATTAGCGTCGCACCGCTTTTGATAACCGCTTCTTTGCTAGGGAGCTTTCTAGGACCGCCAGCAGCGATTATTTTTGCGCTATCTAAGATGCCTTTGTGTTTTAAAAAAGCTCTATAAGGAACTAAATTTGGCGATTTTGTGTCGATTTCATCAATGCCGACGATTTTTGCGTGCAGTCCAAGATACGTCCCAAGCCTGAGCGCGCCAGGACCAAAAAAGTAAATTTTTTCCGTGTTGCTAGTATCTACATTGCGCCCGAGCATATCGGTCGTCGCAAAGAGATTTGCTGTAAAAAACATCAAAAAAATCAGTGAAAAAACTCTCATTCTACGCTTCAAAAATTTAAATTTCAAATCGGGAATTATACTAATTTTTTTTAGATAATACTAGATTAGAGAAAAAACTTATCTGCTTTATGAATACTAATGCGTAAATTTCTAAAATTTGTCGTGTTTAAAAACTAAATGCTATTGTTATTTTTTAAAAATCTCTAAGTTATGTAAAACAAAACATCTGATGCAAAAAAAGAGCGTTAAAAATTTAATACTTCTTTTATATATTGAAATACTTATGTTGTTTTTTGGAAATTTTATCTATGATTGTTTTGTTATAAATTAAGAAATTTGGGCAAACTCCGGCTAAAATCTGCCTCAAATTCTCATTTATAGGTGCAGTTTGATTAGTATTTGTATTCAAATCCTAAATAAAACGTCCGTCCGCGCGCATAATTATCAAAAGTATAAGTGTAACTATCACTTTTTTCGTCGTAGCCTTTTTGTGATTGTGAGCCATTTAACGCATCAAGCGTCTCGATATAATTTTTATTAAAAACATTTTGAATTTCGGCGCGAATTGTGAAATTTGGTCGCACTTTTATCGTCGCATAGGCATCGTAAATCGTAGGGATTTTTGGCAATTTTTCTTTGTTTAGTTCGCTAATATAGTCCTCTTGTGTGCCTGTTTTGCCTTTTCTGTCATCTTCATTTAGGCTTACGCGATACGATGGACCGCTAAATTTCGCATTCATCCCAAGCGTTATCTTCTCGTCCAAAAATCGCCCGCCAAGCTCTACATTTCCATAATATTTTGGCAGTTCTTGAATCTGAGTGTAGCCAAATGAGCCACCATATCCGCTGGAAGTTTCGTTTGTAATTTGGTCTGTTTTTTGCTTTGTGAACGCGCTTTTTGCAAAAAATCCGCCATTATCGTAGTAAATTTCCATCTCTGTTCCGCTAAATTTCGTCTTTTTTGGCGAATTTACACTAAGATAGTGCGTATTTGTGTTGTCTGGATCTTGCGGAGCAATATAAAACCTTCTATTGTATATAAAATCCCTAATTTTGCTTTGATAATATGTGATTTTAAAGCCAAATATATCGCTATCGTTAAAAAGCCCATTTTTAAGAGAATTAAAGCCGATTTCGCGTGTTTTAGCGTGTTCTGGGTTCAAAAATGGATTTACGCTATCGCCACCATCGCTAGCAAAAAACATCTCTTGCACATTTGGTGCGCGCGAAGTAACAGCGTAGCTAATAAATGGCTCAAAAAGCTCATCAAATTTGGTTGAAAAAGAAATTTTGCCGTTATTTAAACTGAATTTTTTGTTGATATCAAGACCGCGATTTGGAAAGCAATTTTTTCTATTAAAGCACTCTGGTTTATACCCATTAAGCGTGACTTGCGCGCGGTTTAAATCAATGCCGAGTGTGAAAATATCGTAGCTTAAAGTGCTATTTAGATAAAAAGTCATAGATTTTGAACGACCACTTGGCGCAAATGCCCATGCACCGTTGTTTTCGTTGTCTTTGAAGAACTCTTTTTCATTAAAAGAGCTCATATATTTGTTGTCTAAAAAGTTGATTCCGACGGTTTGTTCAAAGCTAAATTCGCCACTTTCAAACCGCGCTGTATTTGATAATTCTAGTGTGAGAGCTCTGTTTTTTGTGTTTAAATCCCCGCCTTTTAATATATCTTTTATAGATTTTCCTGCGATTGACTCTTCATCGTTTGTGAAATTTTGTTTTGAAGTGTTGTAAGAAGAGAGAAATTTAATATCAATCAAATTTGCATCAGGATTAAACTCATATTCGTATTGATAGGTGTCCGAAAGCATTTTGCGACCGCCGATTGTGTTGTCAAATTTGCGATATTGCGCCTTCATTGCGTTGGCGGAATTTGGCGAATATTCTAGTTTGAAAAGGTGGGAATTTGGTTTTTGTGTAAGACGCGCTTGATCGTCTATTTGAGAAACATATTCATCATCTAAATTTGGATGGAGCGGGTCGTTTGTGCTTTTTTTATCGCCACGCTTATAATTTTGCGTCTTTTTATGAAAACTATAACCATAAAGTGCGCCAAATTTTTGCTCGGAATTTTCTGGTGCAAAGTGCGCGGCAACAGAGCTCATAAAGCTTGGTCCGATGCCGTTTGTTCCGTAGCTAAACTTTGTTAAACCGCCCCAAATTTCATCGTGTGCTACGATATCATCTACATCTATCGTGCGGAAATTTGCCCCACCCATTAGCGCGTTGCCATTGCTTGAGCTAGATCCGCGCTCAATATCGACAGAGGTTAGAAAATTTTGATCTATCATCGCGCCAAACGCATTTGTAGAGCTTGAGCTAGAGTATGGATTTTGATGAAATTTAGTCGATGCGGTTGAGGTGCCAAAAAATGTCTGCGTAACGCCGTCTATTTTTGTATCTACGCGCCCAAAACCGCTCATCCCGCGTATGTTTGTGCTGATTGTGCCCTGCGAATTATCGATTTGCGTATAGGCACCTGGGACTGAGCGAATTATTGAGTCTAGACCTTGTTGTTTATCAAAAATCGCGCGTGAACTAACAGCGCCGGTTTGTGAAAATGGGCGAATTTCGCTATCAATTTTGCCGATAACGGATACTTGTTTTAATTTTGCGCTTTGAATTTTGCTTGGAGTTTGTAATTCTTTTGTAATTTTAGCACTCTCATTGGCATTTAAAATAGCACTTAAGCAGATTGAAATAGATAAAAAATTTATGGTTTTATTCATAAATATAATCCTTATTAAAATTATAAAAGCGCGAATTATATGAGATTTATTATTAAATAAACTTTAAAAATTTAATGATTTTATGAAGTTTTATTTTGCTATTTTGTAGTTTAAATTTATAAAATATTATTCAAATTTATCGCTAAAATAGCCATTCTAGCCACTAATTAATTCATAATATTTAATAAATTTTTGTTTTATATTTTTAATATTGAATATTAAATAGATATTATAAATTTTTTAAACCAGCAACTAAGAATCGGTAAAAATAATCAAACAATTTAATTACAATCAAATCTAAATATTTTCAAATAATAAAAATAATTCTGTAAGCAAATTTGGTGAATCAAATTTCACCAAATTTTAAGAAGTTTTACATAGGAAACATTATAAATTGAGATTAAAATTCAATTTTTACCCAAATTTATATTGCAAATTTAAAATCTGCATAGACTATTTAACAGGAATTTCAAAACCTATTTGGACATCTTCCCAAGTTTTACCGCCGTGAAGTCCGGCGATTATCTTCTCTGAACTAAATTTTTCAAACGCATCTTTTGCGCCAAAATCTTTTTCAAGTGAGATTGCGCCTGTGGCTACGATTTTGCCATCTTTTACTTCATAAGTCATCGGGATCTCTTGTTCTACGTTGTTAAACTTGATTGTGGCTTTCAATTCGCCTTTTGTATCATCACCAGTTACAGATGTGATTTTACCGCTACTTTCTTGTGAAGCCAAATTTGCAAAAAACATCTCTTTAACGTGCTTATCTCGAACAGGATTTTTAACTGTATCAATGCTATTTAAATCAATTTGAGCTGTAGCGTCAGTTAAAATCTCAGCTACACTCCCGCTCGTTTTAGCAAAAGTCAATTTTACGCTGGTAAAACTAGCTGGAACAGCCGTTTTGTTCTGCATTTTGTATCCAGTAAATACGACTTTCGCGCCAGCTTCATCTATATCTAGTGCAAACGCAGAAACTGCAATCAAAGGGCAAATCGCCGCTAAAAGTTTTTTCATATCTATCCTTTAATAGTAAAATATCGCGCAATTATGCAACTTTTACTCTTAAAAAATGATAAATATTATCGCAAAGTTGGTTAAAATTTCAGATACTTAATAATCATAAATATTAAAAAGCGACGCAAATTTTAACCATTAAAATTTGATTTTAAATATCTTTGAATAGTGATTGAAGATTTTTAAGCGCATCTTCTTCGCTTGGTTTTTGCTCTTCAATTTCGTGAAGCTCTATTTCATATTTTGTTATCATTGAGCAAAGGCGAACATTTGTGCCGTTTTTACCGATTGCCTTGCTTTTTTGTGCTGGGTTTATGAAGACATGCGCCTTTTTTTCGTTTATCTCAACGCTTGAAATGATTGCTGGCGACATCGCTCTGGTGACTAAAATTTCAGGCGTAGCAGAATACTCTATAACATCAATTATCTCGCCACAAAGTTCGCCACTAACAGCGTTTATTCTAGTTCCTTTTACGCCAACAACCGCTCCTATTGGATCAATTGATGAACTAAGCGCGACAAGTGCGACTTTTGCGCGTTGGCCAGGGATTCTAGCGCACTCTTTTACGATAACTTTGCCATCTTTTATCTCTGGGACTTCAGACGCTAAAAGTGCTTCTAAAAATTTAGGCGAAGTGCGCGAGAGCTCTATATTGATGCCTTGTTGATTTATATTTACACGACGAATTATTGCACGAACTGTATCGCCGACGCTAAATTTATCGCTTAAATCAGGGTTGGCGGATTTTATACGATTTTTAAGTGGCATAAAACCTTTTAAATCATCTATGTCAAAATAGAGCGTGTTGTCTTTTTCATCAATGCTCGTAACGGTTGCTAAAACTAAATTTCCTATTTTTGAATTGTATTGCTCAAAAAGCTTTTCGCGAAGTAAATTTTGAATGTGATAATTTAGCTCTTTTGCCAAAGTCATTGACGCTGTGCGCCCTAAATCCTCGATATTTATGTTGTAGTTAATCTCATCGCCAATCTCGACACTCTCATCTAGCTCTTTTGCTTTTGAAAGCGTGATAAATTGTTTACTTTCATCGGCTTGCTCATCATTATCTGCGACAACCTTTAGTGTTTGAAATAGCTTGATATTTTTTGTTTCGCTATCAATGTGCGCGTTGTATTCGTATTCCTCGCCAAAAAGACGCTTTGCTGTGCATAAAAAAGCTGTAATTACTCGCTCTTTTACATCTGCGGCGTCCAAATTTTTCTCATTAGCGATTGATTCTATAATATCTGTGATTTTTTCCATTTGTTAAAATTTCCTTTTGTGAAAGCTAAAATTTGAAGTTAAATTTTGTAAGGTTGGCTATTATACTATTTTTATCTTTATTTTTTTTGAATTTCAAAATTTTTTTACCTTATTTTAGCTATACTCCCAAATTTAAAAAACACTATTTTAATGGTAAGGATGAGAGCATGAAATTAAAAATAGCTAGAAATGAATTAAGCGCTACTCCAAAGACAATTTCATTAGAAGAAGTTGAAGAAGAGATGCAAAAAACGGGGCAACAAATTTTTTATTTTGATAGAGAAAATTCACATAAAGATCTAATCGCAGTGATTGAATTTTTTGAAAAAAAAGGGCTTAGCGTATATCATCGCGTCGTAAAATACGGACTAGATGAGAATGAATATATGTATGAGGTACATATTCTTTGAAAAAACTCTACATAAAAACTCTTGGCTGTGCGATGAATACTCGCGATAGTGAGCATATCATCGCCGAGCTTAGCGATAGCTACGAACTTACACAAAATTTACAAGATGCTGATCTTATTTTAATAAACACATGTTCTGTTAGGGAAAAGCCGGTGCATAAGCTATTTAGTGAGATTGGCGCGTTTGAAAAATCAAAAAAAGCTGGTGCGAAAATCGGCGTTTGCGGTTGCACAGCAAGCCATCTTGGTTCTGAAATTTTCCGCCGTGCGCCATATGTGGATTTTGTTTTAGGCGCTCGAAATGTAAGTAAAATTTCACAAGCTGTAAAAACACCAAAATTTATAAGCAACGACATAAATTATGATGAGAGTGAATACGCTTTTGGCGAATTTCGTTCAAATTATTTTAAATCTTACGTAAATATAATGATCGGCTGTGATAAAAAATGCTCTTATTGTATCGTCCCGCAAACCCGCGGAGATGAGCTTTCAATCCCAGCAAATATCATACTAGCAGAGATTCAAAAAGCCACACAAAGAGGCGTCAAAGAGATATTTTTGCTCGGGCAAAACGTCAATAATTATGGCAAACGCTTTTCATCCACACACGAAAAAATGGATTTTAGCGATTTGCTCAATAAAATCAGCGAAATTTCTGGCGTTGAACGTATTCGTTTTACTAGCCCGCATCCACTTCATATGGATGATAAATTTCTACAAACTTTTAGCGCGAATAGTAAAATTTGTAAATCTATCCATATGCCATTACAAAGCGGTTCAACGTCGATTTTGCGCGCTATGCGACGTGGTTACACAAAAGAGTGGTTTCTAGATCGTGCGGCGCGACTTCGCGAGATAAATCCTGATCTTTGCATTAGCACGGATATTATAGTCGCTTATCCAGGTGAGAGCGACGCGGATTTTGCTGATACGATGGACGTTATAGAAAAGGTAAAATTTGAGCAAATTTTTTCATTTAAATTTAGCCCTCGTCCTCTTACTCCAGCTGCAAATTTACCGATGATATCAAACGACATAGCAGATGCGAGATTAGCGCATTTGCAATCACGTCATAATGAAATTTTAGACGAAATAGTAGCGCGTCAAACTGGCAAAATTTTCGACGTTTATTTTGAAGAGTTGCGCGAAAATGGTAGGGTTGCTGGACGAAGTTTTTCAAATTTTTCAATTATTGTAGATGGCAGCGAAGAGCTTCTTGGAAAAACATGCAAAGTCCGCATTACAAAGGCACAACGCATGGCACTTTACGGGGAAATTTGTGAGTAAATTTAGTTTAAAATTTATTGAAATCTCACTGCTTTTTTTAATTAAAATTCTATATTTTACCTGTCGTGTAAATTTTAACGACAACAAACTTCCATCTCGTCCCTGCGTCGTATTGTTTTGGCACGGAAGACTTGCGATGATGGCATTTGCGTTTTTTCGTTTTTGGCGCAAAGATTATGGTAAACGTACAGCAAAAGTCATCATCTCAGATCATAAAGATGGAGAGATTATCACGCGTATTATCTCACATTTTGGTATCGGTGCAGTGCGCGGTTCATCGCGTAAAAATGCCACAAGAGCCTTAATATCAGCACTGCGCGAGATAGATAGCGGCAATGATATAATCATCACGCCAGATGGCCCAAAGGGACCATTTCACTCCATTTCAGATGGCGCGGTCGTCATTGCACAAAAAAAAGAGTGCGAAATTTGCATTTTAAACTATGAAATTAGTCGCTTTTGGCAGCTAAAAAGCTGGGATAAGATGATAATTCCAAAGCCATTTTCACGAATTTCATATTTTCTAGGCGATCCGTTTCGTGTTGATGGATTAAATTTAGATGTTGCAAAAGAGCGAATTAAGAAAAAAATGCAAGAGTGTGAACGCTTAAATTTAGAGCAAATTTAGTAAAAAGGGAAGTTATGGGGATATTTTCTAAAGCAAATAGAAGTTTTTATAGTGTGATTTTAGACGGGGATGAGTGTAAATTTTTTTTCCGTGAGATCGACAACAAAAGAAGAGTTAAAAACGAGCTTTTAGAATATGAACAAGATGTGCAAAATGAGTATTTAGACGGCAAACTAGCGACTTTTATGACAAAAACAGAGAATAAATCGGGGCATTTATCGATATTAGATACCAATTTAGAGCACCACTTCATCACAAGTTTAGATAATTTTGATGGCGATTCAAATGAGTATGAGTTTGAAAATGTAGCTTCAAATTTTGTTATCTATTATAAAAAATCCGACGTAATTAAAATTGATGAGTGTTTTGGAATTACGTTTGATATGCACATAACCCCGCTAAAAACGCTATATTTTTTATATAAAAATCAAGAGTGCGCCAAAAGTTCAAATCTTTTTGTGTTGAAATTTAATACAAAAATAGCGGTAATTCTTGCCGACGAGAAAAATGTAAAGTTGGCAAAAAATTTACAAATTAAAAATGATGCAGGCGATTGCGACGATGATGAGCTTTTATATGCAGTTATAAGAGAGATTATCGATGAGTATTATGCTGATGATGAGGCTGATTTTATTGATTCGATATACATTTATGGCGATGATGTGAGTTCGCAAAGCGGGTATTTGATATTCACAAAGCTTTTTATAAATACAAAAATTGTGCCTATAAATTTGATCGATTTTTTAAATAAGATCGCGATAAAAGAGAACTACTAGGTTTTAAACTACAAATTATGGTGTTTGAAAATTAGTTTTTGCAGCTGTCTAAAAGCTCGAAAATTTGCCATCAATTGATAGCTAAATTTATTTGTGACAATTGTTTATTTAATACAAAAAATTTTTTATGATTTTATTTAGTGATTTTTCTAATTTATAAATAAATAATTAAATTTTTAAGTAAAAATGTTTATAAAAATAGTTTGAGATTGGCATAAATACTAGATTTTACAATTAATATATTAGTTACAGATGCAAAAAAGACGCGTTTGTGTTGTTAAAACTCAAAATCGTCCTTGTGGATAAATTTATTTTTATGGCACGAAATAAAGTGAAGTGAGTTGTAAAATTAATTTTTAATTACATCTTGTTTGATTTAGTGGAAGTGTAGATAAAATTTATCAATATGCTTTTAAATTTATGCTGATTTGTGTTTGGTAAAGTGTGTATAATTGGCTTGATTTTCATTGATAAAATCTTTTGTTGATTGCAAATTTGGTTTTGTATTTTTAAATTTTGCCTGATTTTGCGACATTTTGGTAGATGTTTTACATCAAATTTAAATGTCTTTATTTAAAGTGGTCATTAAAATTTGCTTTCAAAATTTTATTCGCGCTAGGGTAAAAACTTTCAAACTTATATTAAATTTTTTATGTTGTAATCTAAAAATTAAATTTACTCTTTTAATTTATAGGTGTGTTATTTTGAAAAATACGTGTCAAATTTATTGCTAATTTTTGTTTTAATTTGCATTGTGGTTTATTAAACAGATGAAAATTTAAATGGTAGAGTATTTGTAAATTTTTATAATTTTACAAACTCCCTCCCTTCAAAAGCAGATATTTTACAAAAACCTTAAACCTTCTTAAA
>CAUTSW010000024.1:0-17385 GCA_963541085.1 uncultured Campylobacter sp. | reverse complement strand
GTAATTTTTTGGATCGACTTTTGAAAAAAACAGCGCACGCTCAATGCTATACCAGACAACAAAAAAACTCATAAGTCCCAAAATTCCGATGATGATGTAGTCAATATTCTCTTTGACAAACTCCATTAAAACTCCTTTGCATAAAAAAATCGGGCGGATTGTAGCAAAAATAAAGATATATGTCAATTATTATTATCAAATGAAATTGAATTTGAGTTGAAATTTGCGGAAACTTAAACAATATTAAAAGAAACTTATGCTAATATCGGCGACTAAAATTTTCGTTAAGGAAAAATATGGAAGAGAATATTTTAGAAGATATAAAAATCGTCGATGTAGAAGAGTCAATTAAAACGAGTTATCTTGATTATTCGATGAGCGTTATCATCGGACGTGCGCTTCCTGATGCGCGTGATGGTTTAAAGCCAGTGCATAGGCGAATTTTATACGCGATGAATGATCTAGGCGTTAGTTCTCGTCAGCCATATAAAAAATCCGCTCGTATTGTAGGCGATGTTATCGGTAAATATCACCCGCACGGCGATACAGCTGTTTATGATGCACTTGTGCGTATGGCGCAAAATTTCTCTATGAGAATTCCTGTGGTTGATGGGCAGGGAAACTTTGGTTCGATTGATGGCGATGGCGCAGCTGCGATGCGTTATACTGAAGCTAGAATGACACCACTTGCAGAAGAGCTTCTAAAAGATTTAGATAAAGAGACGGTTGATTTTATCCCAAATTATGATGAGAGTTTAAATGAGCCAGACGTACTTCCGGCGCGCGTGCCAAATTTATTATTAAATGGAAGTAGTGGTATCGCTGTTGGTATGGCGACAAATATTCCGCCGCACAGCCTAAATGAGCTTGTTGATGGGATTTTGATTTTGTTAGAGAATAAAGAGGCAAATTTAGAGCAGATTATGAGTGCTATTAAAGGGCCTGATTTTCCGACTGGCGGGATAATTTTTGGCAAAAAAGGCATCATTGAAGCATACAAAACAGGGCGTGGACGCATTAAAATTCGCGCTAAAACTCACATAGAAAAAAAGCCAAACAAAGATATTATTATAATAGATGAACTTCCATATCAAACAAACAAAGCACGCCTAATTGAGCAGATCGCAGATCTTGTAAAAGATAAGCAAATCGAAGGAATTTCTGAGGTGCGCGACGAGAGCGATCGTGATGGAATTCGCGTGGTGATTGAGCTTAAACGCGATGCGATGAGCGATATTGTGCTTAATAATTTATTTAAGCAAACCACGATGGAGGCGACATTTGGTGTGATAATGTTGGCTATTGAAAACAAAGAGCCACGCGTATTTTCGCTCATTGAGCTTTTGCAACTTTTCTTAAAACATCGCAAAACCATAATAATTCGCCGAACTATTTTTGAACTTCAAAAAGCACGTGCTAGAGCGCATATTTTAGAAGGGCTCAAAATAGCGTTAGACAATATTGATGAGATTATAAATTTGATTAAAAATTCAGCCGATACAAACACCGCTCGAGCAGAATTGATGGCTAAATTTGGTCTAAGCGAAATTCAATCAAACGCGATTTTGGATATGCGTTTAAGCAAACTCACAGGGCTTGAGAGAGAAAAAATAGAGTCTGAATTAAAAGAAATTTTAATGGAAATCGAACGACTTGACGCAATTTTAAAAAGCGAAGAGAAGATTGAAGGCATAATAAAAGATGAGTTAATCGAGATAAAAGAGAAATTTAAATGTCCGCGCATCACCGAAATCGTCGATGATTATGATGATATCGATATTGAAGATTTGATCCCAAATGAAAATATGGTCGTCACAATCACTCATCGTGGATACATTAAACGCGTGCCTAGCAAGACTTACGAAAAGCAAAAAAGAGGTGGCAAAGGGCGCATTGCCGTGACTACATATGATGATGATTTTATTGAGAATTTCTTTACATCAAATACGCATGATACGCTGATGTTTGTCACTGATCGCGGACAATTATATTGGCTAAAAGTCTATAAAATCCCTGAAGGAAGTCGCACAGCAAAAGGAAAAGCGGTTGTAAATTTAATAAATTTACAAGAAGATGAAAAGATTATGGCGATCATTCCGACGACTGATTTTGATAAGAGTAAATCGCTTGTATTTTTCACGAAAAATGGCGTCGTAAAACGAACAAATTTAAACGAGTTTAAAAATATCCGTTCAGCTGGTGTTCGCGCAATAGGATTAGATGAAGATGACACCATCGTAACTGCACTAATAGCGCAAAATAGCGCAGATGAGGTGATGGAAATTTGCGATGAAAATCCTAATGAAAACAGCGAAAACGAAGATGTAAATAGATCAAATTTAGAGAGTGAAAATTTAGAGATTTCAGATGAAAATGATTTAGAAAATAGCGAAATTTTAGAAGATGAAGATGGTGAATCGATGATTTTCATCGCAACTAAAAAAGGTATGTGTATCAAATTTAAACTAAATAAAATTCGCCAAATGGGTCGCTCTGCTCGCGGTGTAAGAGGTATTAAATTTAAAGAAGACGCTGATGAGGTCGTGGGCGCGGCGATTATAGAAAATTCAACGCAAGAGATATTGAGTGTCTCATCAAAAGGTATCGGCAAGCGCACATTAGAGGGCGAATATCGCTTGACAAATCGCGGTGGCAAAGGCGTGATTTGTATGAAGCTCACAACTAAAACCGGCGATTTAATAGGTGTTGTGATGGTTGATGATGAGATGGATTTGATGGCGCTAACCTCTAGCGGCAATATGATCCGCGTCGATATGCAAAGCATTCGCAAAGCAGGGCGCAATACAAGTGGCGTAATCGTCGTAAAAGTAAGCGGTGATGAGGTCGTCTCTATCGCAACATGCCCAAAAGCAGAAGATGTAAATGATGAAAATAGCGATGGTAGTAGCGATGAGAGTGGACTTTTTGATAACAACACACAAAATTCATTAGAACAAAAAGATGAAAATTTAAAAGATGGAGATGAAAATGAATAGTTACAATATCGCAATTGTTGGTGCGACTGGTGCTGTTGGGGAAGAAATTTTAAATGTTTTAGATGAGATGAAATTTCCCGTAAATGCGCTTTTACCGCTTGCTAGTGTAAAAAGTGCTGGTGAGCGCGTGGAATTTCGTGGCGAAGAGTATGTTGTAAAAGAGCTTACTGAAACAACATTTGATGAAAACGAGATTGATATCGCGTTTTTTAGCGCAGGTGGATCTGTTTCTGCACATTTTGCTCCACTTGCAGCGGCATCTGGAGCTGTTGTTATTGATAACACAAGTCACTTTAGAATGCAAGAAAACGTCCCGCTCGTTGTGCCTGAATGCAATCCGCAAGATATTGAAAAATGGCGTGAAACAGGCATTATCGCCAATCCAAACTGCTCAACAATCCAAATGGTGCAAATTTTAAAACCACTTGATGATGCATTTGATATTGAGCGCGTTGATGTTAGCACATATCAAGCAACTTCTGGTGCTGGGAAAAAGGGTATGGAAGAGCTTGTAATGCAACTTCAATCGTTTTTTGCATTCAAGTTAGACGAGTGCGAACCGCATGTTTTTCAGCATAGAATCGCGATGAACGTTATCCCACATATTGATGTTTTTAAAGATAATGGTTATACAAAAGAGGAGATGAAAATGGTGAATGAGACGCAAAAAATCTTGCATAAAAATTTCCCAGTTTCTGCTACTTGTGTGCGTGTGCCTGTTTTGCGTTCGCACTCTGAGGCGATCACTATTAAATTTAAAAAAGATTTTAATTTAGAGCGTGTTCGTGAGGTTTTATGTTCTGCGCCTAGCGTTGTTGTTGTTGATAACCCAGCGCAAAATGAGTATCCTATGCCTTTAAATGCGAGTGATACAAATGAGACTTATGTTGGCAGAATTAGACGTGATAATTTCGATGAGAAAATTTTACATCTTTGGTGTTGCGCTGATCAAATTCGCGTCGGTGCTGCGACGAATGCTGTGCGAATTGCTATGAAATGGATAGAAAATAATTAATTTTTATAAAATTATGTAAATTCTAAATTTGCATAAAATTTATTTTGTTTTTTGGTGTTTATAAATTTCAAATTTTTAAAGGAGAGTGAAAATGAAAAAAATTTCATTAATGGCGTTATCGCTTAGTTTGTGCGCTTGTGTTGCTTGCGCGAAAGATTTTATTAGTATTGGCACAGGCTCAATGACAGGGACATATTATCCAGTCGGCGGTGCGATTTGCAAAATCGTAAATATGGATAAGAGCATGAGTTGCTCGGTGCAATCGACTGGCGGTTCTGTTTATAATGTAAATAGCGTGCTTGCAAAAGAGTTAAATTTTGGTTTCGTTCAAAGCGATGTTACATATGATAAATACAACGGTAAAGGTAATTTTGATGGACAAGGCGATCAAAATTTGCGCTCTGTAATCGCGATTTACCCTGAGCTTTTGGCATTTGTTGTTTCAAAACAAAGTGGAATAAAATCATACACAGATGTAGCGGGTAAATCCATAAATATTGGCAATCCAGGTAGTGGAAATGAGGTTACTTCAACAATTATTTTTAAAAAATATGGCGTTGATTTAAAAGAGCTTGGATATCATGGCGTTTTAACAGCGCAAGAGTGTCCAACCGCACTAAAAGATAAAAAAATCGATGGTTATTTTTACATGGTAGGTCACCCAACGGCAAATATAACAGATGCATCAAATTCAATTGATATTGATTTAGTTGGAATTGATGATGCAAAAATCGATGAAATTTTAAAAGAATATCCATATTTTGCAAAAGGTGTGATCCAAAAAGATCTATATAAAGGCGTAGAACATGATACACAAACAATCGGTGTAAAGGCGGTTTTGGTTACTACAAAAGATCAAAGCGACGCGAGCGTAAAGGCTGTTGTAAAGGGAATTTTGGATAATTTTGATGAGTATAAAAAACTCCATCCGGCTTTAAATTCTGTAACAAAAGGATCGTTAATAAAAGGTCTTGGTGCGCCACTTCACCCAGCCGCTGAGGCTGCATTTAAAGAGGCTGGAATTTTAAAAGATTAATATTAAGAGGCAAAAATGGAAGATAAAAACGCAAAAGAAAACGAAGTTTTAGAGGTAAAAAGCAAGGAATTTAATAATAAATTTCTCTTTTGGGTGGTTATGTTAGTCTGTTTTGCGTGGTCTATCTTTCAGCTATTTTACGCATTTCATCCGATAAATACGACGCAGGCTAGGTCTATTCACCTAGCTTTTGCTGTTGGGATTGCATTTTTGCTATTTCCTGCATGTTCAAGCAAAAAAGCGCACACTAGAAATCCCTTTTATGATTGGATTTTGCTTATTTTGGCGATTGGGGTGATACTTTATCCGTGTATTGAGTTTTACTCTCTTGCTAAGCGTCCTGGTGCTTATACGAAATTTGACATCTGGGTGGCGGTTGTTGCGCTTGTAATTTTGTTTGAAGCTGGGCGCAGAACGATTGGTTTAGCACTTAGCATTATTGCGTTTATATTTTTGCTCTATTGTTATTTTGGACAGTATATGCCAGATATTATCGCGCATCAAGGTGCTAGTATAAATCGTCTTGCAGGGCATATGTTTTTAACAACTCAGGGAATTTTTGGCGTTCCGCTTGGCGTTAGCACAAATTTCATCTATCTCTTTGTGCTTTTTGGTGCTTTGCTTGATCGTGCAGGTGCTGGGCAGTATTTTATCAATATTGCGTTTGCATTTTTGGGACGATTTCGTGGTGGTCCTGCAAAGGCTAGTGTTATTGCTAGCGGGCTTAGCGGTATGGTAAGTGGTAGTTCTACTGCAAACGTAGTAACAGTGGGAACATTTACGATTCCGTTAATGAAAAAAGCTGGACTCACTAGCGTAAAGGCGGGTGCGATAGAGGTTGCAGCGGGCGTAAATGGACAGCTTATGCCTCCTATTATGGGTGCGGCTGCGTTTATTATCGCTGAATTTTTAGGAATGAAATATGCAAACGTTATGCTAGCTGCCGTTATTCCTGCGTTTGTTTGCTATGCATCGTTATTTTTTATCGTGCATTTAGAGAGTTGTAAACTTGGTTTAGAGGGGATTAAGAGTGAAAATAGGTTTGAAAAATATAGAATTTTAATCGTAGGAATTCATTATCTAATCCCTATTATCGTCTTGTTTTGGACGCTTTTAATTGCAAAAGAGTCTGCAATTTCAGCTGCGCTAAATTCGATTATTTCACTCTTTGTGATCATAATTTTACAGCCAATTATTAGAAAGAAAATTTACGGGTATGAGCTTGAAAAAGCTGATTTTTTACAGGGATTTACTGATATTTTTTGGGCTATGGTAGTAGCTGCGAAAAATATGGTAACAGTTGCTGTTGCTACTGGTTTAGCTGGGCTTATTGTGGGATCTATTTCGCTTTCTGGTCTTGGTGATAAGTTGTCTAATGTGGTCGAATTTGTAGCCGGAGATAATATCATTTTGATCTTGCTTTTAACTGCTGTGATGAGCCTCATTTTGGGCATGGGACTACCGACTACGGCGAATTATATTGTTGTTAGTTCGCTTTTAGCGCATGTTATTATGTCGCTTGCTTTGAAAAATGATTTCGTAATTCCACTTATCGCGGTTCATCTTTTTGTCTTTTATTTTGGAATTTTAGCCGATGATACGCCGCCTGTGGGGATTGCAGCATACGCAGCAGCTGGAATAGCAAAGGCAAACCCTGTCACGGTCGGACTTCAAGGTTTTATTTATGATTTGCGAACAGCGTTGCTTCCGTTTGCATTTTTCTTTAATAATAAATTATTGCTAATCGATGGCGTTAGCGATCCTTATAATGCACAAACTATCACATGGATTAGCAATCCGATCGAAATTTTAGTCATTTTTGGGACTGCGCTTGTTGGAATGTTCGCCTTTTCATCGGCTATGCAAGGATGGTTTGTGACTAAATGTAGCGCGATAGAGCGCATTTTACTTTTGGTGCTTGTGCCGTTTGCACTTGTGCCAAATTTGTGCGCGAAATTTTTAAGTTTCATTCCAAACGAGGGCACATCTCAGCTTTTTGCGATCGCAATTTATGTGCTTATTTTTATGAAACAATGGATAGTAAGTAGTAAAAATCCATCTCTTCGCTCAGGTAAAAAAGCAGTCGCGTAATGATAGAAAATTTAATCTATTATGATGAGATTATTCGCGCTGAGTTTGAGCCTAGCGAGATTCCTTGGGTGAAAATTTTCGCTCAAGGCGAGTTTTGCGAACTTAGTGATATGAGTAAAAATTCGCGCGAATATCTCTTTTTGTGTGCGATGATTACAGAAGAGGCTATGAGAGAATTTTACGCTCCAAAAAAGATAAATCACGCGAGTTTTGCAAACTATGTTCCGCACGTACATCTGCATATTCAAGCGCGTTTTAGCGATGATAGCTTTTTTCCTGAGAGTATGTGGGGAAAAATTCAGCGAAAAGGCGCAGTGCGTGAGCTAAATTTGGCAAATTTTAAAGAGATTTTGCGCGAGAAATTTAGTAAATTTCACGATGAATTTTGGCTAAATTTAAAGTAAATTTTTAACTAAATTATTCGCATTGTGTTTAAAAGTATTTTTATCAAATTTATTTTACCCAGCGCGAAATTTTTAAATACCAAATTTCCATCTAAATTTAAAAAAAGAGAAAAACATGCAACTTTCACATATAAAATCGCTTCTTGATGAGCAACTTTTACAAAAAAATACGCTTGAAAATTTATATGATTATCCAGACCCGCTCCAAATCGCGCGACAACATAAAGATCCAGTAATTGCGCTAATTTGCGCGCTGTTTGCGTATGGAAATGCTAAATGTATTGTTAAATTTCTAGCGTCGCTTGATTTTTCTTTGCTTGATATGAGTGATGAAAAAATTATGCGCGAAATTATATCGGCAAATAAAATTTACCGCTTTGAAAACGCGCAAGATGTCGCAAATATTTTTATTACAGCAAAGAGATTACGCGATGTTGATTTGCAAAATGTGATAATTTGTGGCGCAAATTTTAGTCCAAATTTATCGCAACAAAATTTAAATTTAGATCAAAAATCGAGTGAAAAATTATCAAATTTGGGCGCAAATTTATCAGATTTTCAAGATAATCGTGACGAAAAATCATCAATTTTAAATGCAAGTCAAATTTTCCCAAATCCAAGCTCAATTTTAACGCCAAATTTTGACATTATCCACGGCATAAACGCCCTAATTCACGAGATTTACACACTAAATAGCTATCGTTCTTTTGGATATGAGTTTTTCTTTGGCAAGGTGTTTGAACGCGAGCCCATATCTGCGTATAAACGCTACAATATGTGGTTACGATGGATGGTGCGCAAAAGTGACATTGATTTGGGGCTGTTTGATAAAATTTCGCCTAGCGCGCTAATATTGCCTCTTGATACTCATACTCATAAAGTTAGTCTAAAAATAGGGCTTTGTTCGCGCAAAAGTTATGATTATAAAGCTGCTTTTGAAATTACACAAAATTTGCGCCAATTTGATCCACAAGATCCTATAAAATATGATTTTGCGATTTATCGTCTTGGACAAAATGGCGAAATTTAGCCCTAAAATGCGCCATTTAAGATTAAATTTGATACAATCCGCATCTAAAAATTCAATAAAATTTAATGTAATTTAAGGAAAAAATATGGCAGATTTTTACGACGCGAAAGCGGTGGAGGAGAAATTTTATAAAATTTGGGAAGAGCGCGGATATTTCGAGCTTGATGGAAACAAAAAAATACAAGAAAAAGGCAAAAATTTCTGCATTATGATGCCACCGCCAAATGTCACAGGTGTCCTTCACATCGGGCATTCGCTCACTTTTACACTTCAAGATATCATGACACGCTATAAACGCATGGACGGCTATCGCGCACTCTATCAACCAGGCATGGATCACGCAGGAATCGCCACGCAAAACGTCGTCGAAAAGAGACTTTTAGCGCAAGGAATTAAAAAAGAAACACTAGGTCGCGAAAAATTTGTGGGTGAAATTTGGAAGTGGAAAGAGCAAAGCGGTGGGACAATTCTAAAGCAGATGCGCCGTCTTGGCATCACTCCTGCGTGGTCGCGTCTGCGATTTACGATGGACGATGGGTTAAAAAGTGCGGTTAGACGTGCATTTGTGAGCCTTTATAATGCTGGGCTTATCGTGCGCGGAAACTACATGGTAAATTGGTGTACACACGATGGCGCGCTAAGCGATGTGGAGGTTGAGCATAAAGAAAACGATGGCAAACTCTACTACATACGCTACTATTTTGCAGATGGCGAGGCAAATTTAGATGGCGCAAATTTTAAAAATAGCTTTGAGCGTGAAGCAAATTTAGATCATGGCGGAAATTTACAATCAAATTTAAACGATAAGTCTGCATGTTGCAAAGACAATACAGATGCTAAATACGGGGTGGATTTAAGCCAAATTTCTACTAAAAACTTAGACGCAACAAACGCTCAAATAAAACAAAATTCGCCATATATAATCGTCGCAACAACGCGTCCTGAGACCTATTTTGGAGATACAGCGGTGATGGTAAATCCGCGTGATGAACGCTACAAACATCTAATCGGGCAAAAGCTCATATTGCCGCTTGTTGGCCGCGAAATCGAGATTATCGGCGATGAGCATGTGGATATGGAGTTTGGAACGGGTGTTGTTAAGGTAACCCCAGCTCACGATCAAAACGACTACGAAGTCGGCAAACGTCACGGACTTGAATTTCTAACTATTTTTGACGAAAAGGGAATTTTAAACGAATATTGTGGCGAATTTGCGGGGCTAGAGCGACTTGAGGCGCGCGATATTGTGGCGCAAAAGCTCTTAAACTTGGGTTTTGTTGAAAAAATCGAAGATTATAAAAATCAGGTAGGATATTGCTATCGTTGCAAAAACGTCGTCGAGCCATACATCTCAAAGCAGTGGTTTGTCCGCGCTGATATCGCCCAAAAAGCGATCGCCGACGCAAATAACGGAGCGGTTAAATTTTACCCTGCGCACTGGATAAATAGCTTTAATGCGTGGATGAGAGAGCTAAAAGATTGGTGTATCTCTCGTCAGCTTTGGTGGGGGCATCAAATTCCTGTGTTTTATTGCGATTGCGGGCATGAGTGGGCGGACGAAAATGAAAATCCTGCACATTGTCCAAAGTGTGGCGGGATGAAATTTCATCAAGATCCAGACGTGCTAGATACGTGGTTTAGTAGCGGTTTGTGGCCGATTTCTACGCTTGGATGGGGCAATAGTGAAAATTACAAAAACGAAAAGTGGAATGAGAGCGATTTGAGTGAGTTTTATCCAAATTCTATGCTGATCACAGGCTTTGATATCTTGTTTTTCTGGGTCGCTAGAATGATGTTTCAGTGCGAAAATGCCGTAGGTGATGTGCCGTTTCGCGATGTCTATTTGCACGCGCTAGTAAAGACCGCCGATGGCTCAAAAATGAGTAAATCAAGCGGAAATATAATCGATCCACTTGATAAAATAGACGAATACAGTGCCGATATTTTGCGCTTTACGCTGACGCTTTTGTGTGTGCAAGGGCGCGATTTAAGGCTTAGCGAAGAGAAGATGATTTTGGTACGAAATTTCACAAATAAACTCTATAACGCGCATAAATTTTTGCTTTTAAATGCACCAAAATTTGACGATCTTGATAAGATACAAGTTCGTACAAATTTGGGTCGATATATGCTTTCGCGCTTTGCAAACTGCGTAAATTTGGTGCGCGAAAATCTTGACGCGTATCGTTTTAACGACGCTGGAAATGAAATTTATAAATTTTTATGGGACGAGTTTTGCGATTGGGGCATAGAGCTTAGTAAGGCTGATAAAGGCGCGATAGCCGAGCTTGGCGCGATTTTTAAAGAGGCGATGAAGCTACTTAGCCCATTTATGCCGTTTATTAGCGAGTATTTGTGGCACTCTTTAAGTGGCACGTCGTTAGAAAATGCGGATTCGATAATGATCACAAAATATCCGCGCGACATAGTTCGCGACGAAAAAATCGAGCAAATTTTTGCGCTTGTGATTGAGGCTGTGGTGAGTATTCGCCGCGCAAAGGCGACTATCGAGCTAGGCAATGCAAAAATAGCCAAAGCGTATGTAAAATGCGGTGTTGATTTAAGCGGGGCGCGCGAATTTATTCGCACATTAGCAAAGTGCGATGAGATCAGCTTTGCGAGTGAGGTTGTGGCAAATTCGGCGCGCGATGTGAGCGAAAATTTAGAGAGTTTTGTTCCGCTTGCGGGCGTGGATACAAGCGCGATTGTTATGCGGTTAAACTCGCAAAAAACAAAGCTTGAAAAAGAGATTTTAAAGCTTGAAAATATGCTAGCAAATGAGAAATTTATCGCCTCCGCTCCAGTAAATATTATCGATACTAACCGCGCAGGACTTGCTACAGCGAAAGAAAAAATGGCAAAAATAGTCGCTGAGCTTGCAAATTTGGGAGCGTAATAGATATAAAATCGATAAATTTGGGTAGTTTTCTACGCTAAATTTATCGTCGAGACTGCATATAAAAGCTAGAAAATGCGTCAAATTTAGACGAATATGTATTAGTTTTGTATTGGAAATTTTTTACGCGAAATTTGCGTTACGTCGGTGCGAATATTGATAAATTTGCACTTGGTTAGGTTTTGTGCAGATGAGATTAAGACAAACTCTTTCGCACTATAAATTTGGCATAAAAGAGATCTAAATAATCGGCAATCCGCTTTATAATGATAAGGTTTTGGTTGTCAAAAACGGCGTAAAATCGCTTTTTGAAATTGATAAAAATCTTTCTCATCGCGATTTAGGTATATCGTTTTTGTGCTTTTTGCTGTTTTATGCCTCCAAGTTTGTCTGTGTTTTGCATCCGCTTTATTATTTGATAAAACGGGCAAATTTAATGGCTTTTGGCAAATTTTGCAGATTTTTACACTAAATTCTGCGGCGTTTTTCCGATTGTCATCGCCGCTTTATGGAAAAAATCAACTTGAAATGAGCTTTATTTAGGATTTTGAATTTAAAACGCAAAGCCATTGCATATTTTCATACTCTGCGCGATATAAACACAATCAAACTTTTATAAAAAACTTAGCTAAGCAGTGTGATGACAAGTAAAAGAGCGATATGCATTTTGTAAATGCGGACTTAAGTGGCAAATCAGCTATGATAAAGTTGCACAAGATGGCAAAATGTCGCATTACGGCCCAAAATAGCGAATTTATCGATGAGAAAAGAGTAAATTTTAAGTTTCAATTTCACGTCTTGTAGCATTGATGGCGTAGAAATTTAAAAATCAAGCGTTAGTTATCCGCTTTTAGTTGCTAAATTTTAAGATGAAAGTTTTTATACCAAATCATAGTGCGCCAAAAGCGTCGTGCCACGGGAATTGTGTCGAAACTCTATTTTTGTATCGCGGTTGCAAATTTAACCGACAAATATGTTGCAATTTTAGCTTTTTATATAGAAAAATTCAGAGGCGGATATTTAGAAATTTCACCACATAATTTAGATTTTTTAAATTTTTAAGTAGAACTCACAATTAAGATTGCTTGGCGATTTTAATTATGTTTTAAAATTTATCGCTTAAGATATTTGTGTATTCAAGCTGGATTTTGGGCTAAGGCGTATTTTTGCCAATTAAAAATCAAAGCAAGATTTTAGGGCTACGTTGTTACAGTACACGTTTGTTTTATTGCGCGACTATCAAAATTAAAGCTAAATTTAGTGCGCTAAATGTCTTAAATATCGATTTTTTCGACTATACGACGACGAACGCCATATGTGCGCCACCAAGACATTTTAAATCCAGCAAAAGTTAAAATTGACCAAAATTGGCCAAATATTCGACAAGCGCACAAGAGTTTATAAGCTTAAAAATTTGGATTGAATTTGTTTTGGATAAATGTTTGTAAAGTGGGCGCAATTAAACTAATATTTGCAAAACCAGCAACGCTGAGATATTGCTAATATTCTGCTTTTACACAGCTTTGATGTTTTAGAGAAGTGATGATTTGTTTTAAATTTGAGTTAAATTTAGATTAAATTAAAATTCGCGCTGGGTTTTAAATTTCTAGCCAAATTTAATCTCAAATTCTTTTATTTAACTTCGGTTTTTAATCAAAATTTCCAAAAAAGTTTTTATTTTTGTGTTGTAAATTTTCAAAATTGTTTTTGTTATTTTGGCTAATTTGTTTTGGCTAATTTGTAGTTTAAAACGCAAATATCTAAATTTCTTTGAGCCATATTCGCTTTAAAAAGTTTATTTCTCGCCTTTTGTTCTTGCTTGTTTAGGTTGCTGGCATAAGATTTAGCTTGAGCTTTTTTCACGTGTGATTTTTTGAAATCCATGAGCGCGATTAGGCTAAATAATTTTTTATATCAAAACGGTAGAATTGCCGATTTTATTGACTTAGGCGATGTTGCTCTATTTGGCGATTTATTTTTTTTGTAAAAGTTTGCGTAGCTAGTAAAAAAAGATGAAATTTTTGCGAACGAAAAGCAAGTAAATTTTTGACTTTGCCTATTCGTACACCGCGAAAAACACCTCGCATCTACGCAAATGCTAAAACGCGCAACAAAAGCCATTTTTCACGCACGATTGTACTGCTTATGATGGCTAGATGTTGGCTATTTTTTGCAATCATAACATACTGTACGAATTTATAGACGCGCTGAATTTAGTGGATTGGAACGAATTTGGTTTTGTTTGTGATGAGTGGTTTTATTTTTGCAAAAAAAGCCTATAAAACTCGCTTTTACTGAGCAAATTTGACAAATTTAGGCAAAAAAGTAATTTGCGCGAATTAATAGTGTTAAATTTGTGCGTTTTTCTCTTAAAATAACAGAATAATTTCGCACAAATTTGCAAACAGATATCAAAAAACTGCCTGTTTTATGATATTTTTAACATCTCTTAAAAGCTCAATTGAAGCGGCGATTTCCACCTTGCGCGTAGATATACTTTCGATATTTGCACCTACGCTGATACCTTTGGTACGCCCATATTTATATAAAAATTCAAACATTTCGCGCCCAAGCCTTACGCTTTCGCCAAGTGGATTAGGGGCACCAAAAAGGCGTTCTTGAAAATATTGTGGCACGGCAATACCAAGCCAGCGCATAAATTCGAGCGTTTTTTCGCTTCCGCACGGTGTAAAAGTAAAAATTATCGGCACTTTTTTGATGCCTAAATTTGCATAATCGTCCAAAAATCGCTTTGCATTTTCGAGATTATAAACAGCTTGCGTGATAAAAAATCCACATCCAAGTGCCGTTTTTTGCGCTACTCTTAAGTCTTCATCGCCTTTTTTGGCGTGACGCTCAGGGATACAAATTCCGCCCAAATTTAAGTGTGGGGCGAGTCTATTTTTTAGTTTGTAGGCTTCGTTTAAAGAGATTTTTGGTCTGTCTGTTTTGCTAGAAACACCGACAAAAACGCAGTTTGAAATTAAATTTGCATTAGACGTTTTGCTAAAACCCGCGCTATTATTTGATGATATTTCATCTAAATTTTCACAATCAATTTGATTAAATTTTGCATTCTTGCAATCACTATTTTCGCATAAAAAATTTGCTAATTCATCTTGTTCGTATTTGCCCACAGCCTTGTAAATTACCGCTTCATATGCGCTTTTAAGATAGTCGCGCCAGTAAATTTCAGGCGCGAATGTTTTGCTAAATTCAAACGTGCGTTTTGTTTTGTTGCGCGCACTCTCATCTTGTAAATCATATATTACAAGCCCATCAATTTCGATATCGCGCAATCTTTCGAGCTGAATTTGTGCTAAATTTTTAGTTTCGCTAACGCTTAAATTTAGTTTTGGAGGAGTTAAGCCATAAAGCAAAATCCCGCCCAAATTTGCCCTAAATTTTTCACTCAAATTTAGTTTCAAATTCTCATTTTCTCTCATCATTTTCCCTATTTATTGCCCAGCGCGAATAATTTTTACCGCTTCGACCATATTTTTTAGGCTAGGGCGAACCTCTTCCCATTTGCGTGTTTTTAATCCACAATCTGGATTAATCCAGAGATTTTCGATAGATAGCACCTCTAAAATTTCGTTTATTTGCGTTACCATCTCTTCTACACTTGGTACGCGCGGGCTGTGAATATCGTAAATTCCAGGTCCGATCTCTTGTTTGTAGCCAAATTTTTTGAATATTTTTAGCAACTCATTTCCACTTCTAGCTGTTTCGATTGAGATAACATCAGCGTCCATTGCTTCAATTGTTTTTATAATGTCGTTAAACTCAGAATAGCACATATGTGTATGAATTTGCGTTTGCGCAGATGCTGCTGAGACCGCTAATTTAAAGCAATCAACCGCAAATTTTTCGTAGCTTTCTACATTTTCTTTACGCAAAGGATAGCCCTCTTTAAACGCGGCTTCATCTACTTGAATTATCTTAATTCCAGCATTTTGCAAATCCGCGATCTCATCGTAAATACAAAGCGCGAGCTGTTTTGCGATTTGTGCGCGCGGAAGATCATCACGCACAAAGCTCCAATTTAGGATAGTTACAGGGCCAGTTAACATGCCTTTCATAATCTTATTTGTGCGAGATTGCGCGTAAGTGATCCATTTTAGCGTCATCGGCGCAGGGCGAGATACATCGCCAAATAACAATGGCGGTTTTACGCAACGTGAGCCGTAGCTTTGTACCCAGCCATTTTTACTAAATGCATAGCCTTTTAGCTGTTCGCCAAAATACTCAACCATATCGCCACGCTCTGGCTCACCATGCACTAGCACATCTAACCCTATCTCTTCTTGAAATTTGATGCAATCATCGATATATTTTTTGATATCTTCTTCGTAAGTTTGAGCTGTGATTAGACCCTTTTTAAATGCATTTCGGATCTGGCGAATTTGCATAGTTTGTGGAAATGAACCAATTGTAGTTGTCGGTAAAATCGGCAATTTAAACTCATCTTTTTGAATTTTTATTCGTTCATCAAAAGGGGCTTCGCGCTCAAATTTGCTCAAATTTGCTACGCGTTCTTGCACCGCTTTATCGTTTATTAAAGGTGAAGTTTTGCGTGAGTTGATCGCTTCACGATTTGCGTTTAAAAGTGTACTAAATTTCTCATCTAGCGTCTCGTTGTTTGTGATTTTAGTCAAAAGTGCAACTTCGTCAAGTTTTTCAAGCGCGAAACTAAGCCAAGGTTTAATCGCTAAATTCTCTTCATATTTTAGTGTATACGGCACATGCAAAAGCGAACACGAAGTGCCAATATTGATGCGATTGCGCGGAATAAAATTAGAAATCGCGGCGATTTTTTCGCTCTTTTCGTCAATATTTGTTACCCAGATGTTGCGCCCATCAATTAGCCCAGCAAATAGCACTTTATCGCTTTTGCCGATCTTTTCTAAAAGCTGTTTTTGGCAGATGCTATTATGCACAAAATCTATGCCAACGCCAAAAATTTGCGTATTTAGCGCGACTTCTATCGCCTCTGTGGCGTGTTCAAAATAGGTCATAAAAATAATTTTTACGTTGTTTTTGGCAGCGCAAAGTTTATTATAAGTAGGCGTGATTCTATCGATAAATTTCGCACCTTTGTCGGTTGTAAAAATCGGCTCTTCTAGTTGAATTACAATCTCGCTATCAAGAGTAGAAATTTCGTTAATAAGTGTTATATATTGCTCTAAAAGTGCGCCAAGAAGTTTCATCGGGCAGCTCTCATCGCTAGTTTTACTAAGTGCTAAAAACGTAATAGGACCGATTAGATTGATCTTTGGTGTGATACCTAGCTCTTTTGCCTCTTTAAATTCGGATAAAATTTTGGTTGAATTTAGGTTAAATTTACTATCAAAAGATAGCTCAGGCACGATGTAGTGGTAGTTTGTATTAAACCATTTTGTCATCTCCATAGCTCTTGCGTTTTTATTACCGCGTGCCATTGCAAAGTAGAGTTCGTTTCCGCTAAGTCCAGCGAATCGCTTAGGAATTGCGCCAAACATTACTATATGATCTAACATAATGTCATAAAATGAGAAATCTCCAACACTAATATAATCTATTTTGGCATCTTTTTGATAGTTTAAATGTCTAGTGCGAAGCTCTTTTGCGACGGTTTCAACACTTGCAAAATCGCTTTTGCCGCTCCAAAAACTCTCTAATGCAAATTTGAGCTCGCGTTGCTCACCGATACGTGGAAAACCTGTGATAAAACTTTTTGACATATTTTTTCCTTTGAAAATTTAATATAAATTATGCTTTTTAAAAGCTGTTTTTTAGGCATATAGCCAGACAAATCTTAGTGAAACTGGAATTTAGAAATTTAATCTCTTTGTAATACTAAAAATTCAAATTTTTGGCGGATGACAACCAGATTTCCGTAGTGAGAAGTGAAATTTGTAATATTCTTTGCCAATTA
>CAUTSW010000023.1:0-17572 GCA_963541085.1 uncultured Campylobacter sp. | reverse complement strand
ATAAATTTGAGCTCCTCGAAGCTTCAAACGTCCAAAAAGAGGTAAATCAAAACGCAGGCACAGGCAAACTAGCCGTCATAAAGTAAAACCAAAGCCCCGAGCTAGCCAAAACGTTTGGGGTCAGATTGTCATTACAAGGCACTTTTAGTTTTTGTTTTTTTAAGATATCTTTGTTTTATGATGTTTGGCATTTAAAAGTTTGGTTATTTTTTATACTTTTATTTTTCGATTTTGTTCTTACTTTGTTTTTGCTTTGTTTTTGCTTTGTTTTGGTTGTTTGCTCTTGCTTTAGTTGCTGACTTTAAGATTTAGTTTGAGCTTTTTAACGCAAATCTTGGCTGCTCTCTTGTAATTGATAATTTCTAAACTGCGTTAATAAAATAGTGTTAAAAAAAGATTTAACAGGGATTAATTCCCTATAAATGGATATTTTTAAGAAGGAAGTATCTTACAAATTCCTAAGCAAAACTTCCGTTCCACAAAGTATCAATGCCACACCGCTAAAATCGTGAATGCGTCTTAAATCCTCTAACGCGCGAAGTGGAAGGTGTTCAGCCTCGTCTATTAAAATCACCTTATCGGCATTTTTCAAATAAGCACAAAGCGTGCGAAGTCGCGCATCTAAATCGCCTTTGGTTTCGATTTTTAGCTTTGTGATGAGTGAGAGTATTAAAGCTCTTGCGTTTGTGTGTGCGGTAGCTTCGATTAATATCGCATTTGGTGCGCTCTTTTCATACTCTTTTAATATCGTTGTTTTACCGCTTCCAGCCATGCCATAGATCAAAGCCATTTCGCGTTCATTTACAGCGGACTCGATTATGTATCTAGCTGTATTTAGATCCGCGCTTTGGTAAATTTCATCTTTTGGGCTTGGTTTGGCAAAATTATTGATATATTTTTCAATCTTTTCGCTTACGCTTTTTACGTCGCCTTTGTAATTTTCGCTTCTGATTTGTGAAATCGTAGCTGCGCTTACGCCAATAGCTTTAGCAAAAGATGATGCGCTTATATTAAAAGCATCTAAAAATTCATTTAATTTTGTTGCTATACTCATCTTTTTTTCCTTTCGTTAAAACTTGTTTAAAGGCTTTTTAAAAAGCCCTTAAAAAGGTTTTATCAGCTTATTTGTGCGCTTAAATCTCCCCGCTTGCTATTAGCTCCCTGATACTTTTGATTCTTTTTTGAGCGCTATTAGCCTGTGCGTTTTCATCTCCAGCAGCTTTTGCTAAATATTCATCCAAATTTGGTGCATTTTTGGTTAAATTTATAGCCTTTTGCACCTGCGCTTTTATCTTTTTGCCAACAGCCGAATTTATCTTTTCAAGCGGGGCGATTTTTGGTAGGTTTGATGAGGCAAATTCGATCGCTTCTAGCTTTTTAATCTGCGAGTAGCTTCGCGCCTCTTGCACTTGTTTTTGCGCTTGTTTTAACGTGCTTTCAAAAGCTTTTTGATATTTTTTAGCAGCACTAGCGTCTATGTTTGATCCTAAATTTGCACCCACGCAGATGAAATTTCTATCTTCGTCGAATATAAAAATTTGGCTAATATCATTTAGATTTGGTGCTACATAAATTTGCCCTGTTATATACTCACTAGGGATAAATTTAGCCCCAGCGTAGCTTATGCCCTTTTTGCCATTTGCACTTCTTAAGACTAGTCCGCCAATTAGCGCATTAAGCTGCGCTTCATCTATCCTAATCGTCTCATCTTTTTTGGCGTTAAATCTTTGTAGTGGTATGATTTTTTCATCGCCTGAATTTATTGCTAAATTTGGTATCACGCTAAAACAATACTCATCTAAAACGCGTTCAAATTCGCTTATATCCATTAGATTTTTTAGGCGCGTTTTTTCGCCTTTTTTGGCTCTGCGATCGTTCATACCATAAAGCCCCTCTAAAGACTTTCTACGCGCTACGTCATTGCCGATATAATTAGCCATCGCTGCGCTTAGGCGGTTTTGTAATACACCAAAACTTCGCTCTATATGAGGTTTTTGCCAGCCACTATATGGCTTTGATTTTTTATATTCTATGCCTAGGCTCTCGCACGCACTTTGGACTGCTTTGCTTAAAAATGCCTTTCCGTTATCGCCGTGGATAATGCGCGGTTTGCCATAAGTTAAAATGTATTTTGCGATGCATTTTTGCACTGCTAATGTGTTTTCGCTATCGCAAATTTCAAACACTCTTACGCGGCTATATACATCTATCATCGAAATTATGCTAAAACGTGATTGGATCTTTTTTGCCCTCTCATCAAAATTTAAAAGCTCACTCATTAATTCATCTGTGCAGATTAAATCTAGCTTTGTAGCATCTATCTCTACTATTTCATTTATGCTTTTCGCGCACCAAGAGGCGTTCCCATATCCTGGCATCAATAATCCTCTTGTCTTATCCACGCCATATCTGCGCACAGCATCTTTTATGGCATTTGCACTATTTTTACGCCATGAGGCGATAAATCTACGCGCCGCGCCTTCGCTTATGATAGCTCCATCTGCGCGGTAAAGATCAAGCATGCTTTTAGCATCCATCATATCAACCGCTAAATGCTCGTTTAATCTCATAGCTAAATTTGGTGCATCGATTTTTTTATCTGTGCTTAAGATAAACTTTTGGGCAATCTCGCTTAAGCCTAGTGCGTCTATGATGTTTTCGCGGTTAGATTTGCGCTCATCGATTAGTCCTGCAAAGCCACTTTCTTTATAGGCTCTTTGCCACGCGAAAAGCTTATTTGCGCTTAACTTTAGAAAAAATGTAGGATTTGCATTTATATTTTTTATAAAATTAAGTGATTTAACGCCTGATTTTTTAGCCCTTTCGTAGGCTTTTAAAATTCTCTCTTTTTCAAGTGCGATCGCCCCTTTTTTAGTATTAGCATATGCGATACGAGCTTTTATGTCTTGTTTTTGTGTGTTTGTTGGGTGCGCGATTTGTACGTTTGTTGGGTGAGAGGATAAAAATTTGCTTGAAAATGGGGATAAATTTGTGCTAGTTTCGCCAAAATTTGCCCCTGTTGGCGTGAGTAAATTCGCGCTAGTTGCACCAAAAGCTACGCTAAATTCTTCTGTGCTGTTTTTGCCTAAAATTTCGCCATTTGCACCCCAATTTTCGCTGGAATTTGCGCTAGTTGGTTGTGTTGGTTTAGCATAGCTCGCATCAGCACAACCGTGATTTACGCCATTTTTGCAGTTGTTTATCGCGTTTTTGCCCGTTTTTTGCGCCTGTCTTGCTTTCGTATCATTTTTAATTGAAACATCAACAAATCTATCGCATCTTCTACATCGCAATCCCATGCCTCGCTTAGCGCATTCACAATTGCCACGCTCGTCGCATATGAGTTGTCCGAGATCTTGTCCATCTTCGTGCTCTTTACGCTGATAACATAGCGAAGATCTCTTACTACCATTTTTATTCTCATTTTTTACTCCTTGATTTAAATTTGTGATTAAATTTGCGCCAAATTCGTCGCCATTTTTTAATATTTTGGTAAACTCAACAGCTTCATATTTGCCATTTTTAAAGACATACACGCACACATTAGGGTTACATTTTTTGGTATTTATCGCCGCCATCATATCTATCACATCTACACCAAAAAGAAGCTTCACTCCGCCACGACTTCGTGTTTTAGCGTTTTGGAGGCGAACAAATGGATATTTGAAGGAGTTGCGCTGTGTTGCTTTTTTGAGCGTTTCAACATTTGACCCAAAAATCACAGCCGCTACATTAGTTTCAACATAAAACACTAACTAGCCTTATTTTCTAAATTTTCAGGCATTCTTTTAATGATGTCTTCACTTAAAAGGACTTCAAAAACACGTTTAGCACTGCCTTTTGATGTATTGTATTTACCAGTGATTTCACCATTTATTACCATATAAGCTATTCTTTCATTTAAGTTATGCTTTTTAGCCCATTGCCTTATACTTATGCAGTTATCTATAAAGTATTGCTTTATCATTTTGGCTATCCTTTCGTAATTTTTCAAACATTTGAAAAATTACATTTTTTAAGATATAATTTTTCTAAAATTTGTAGAATTATACATACATTTGCAGACTTTGTCAAGGTATTTTTTAATTTTTGCATACATTTTTTAAAAAGGTATTTTTATGAGCGTAAATTCACGAGAAATTTTAGATAATTGGAAGCTAGAGCTTGGTATAAAAACCGATAAAGAACTTCGAGAAAAACTAGAAGTTGAACGCCCAGCAATGGATAAATGGATTAGTAGAAATTCGATACCAGATATAATATTTAAAAAATTTAATCAAGTATGCAAAAGTATGCAAAATATTTCGGAAGAAAAAGATGGCTATTGGATAAAAAAACTAAATCAAAAAGTCGGAGCTGGAACTAGTGTGGATGTTACTGATGTTGATATTATAGATGAAGACGATAGTTTTTTTGTCCCACTTAGTTTTTTCAAAACTATTATGAAAAACGAAAAACTTCGTATGGCACAAGTTGATGGCTATTCAATGGTGCCTATACTACACCCTGATGACTGGGTTATATTTGAAAAAAGTAAAGAATTTAAAGGTGATGGACTATATATCATAATGTATAACAATAATCTTATGGTAAAAATTTTACAAAAAACACCGCGCGGAAATTTATATATCAAAAGTGCAAATAAAGATTATGAGAGTTTTGAGCTTAATGAAGATACACAAGGTTGTTGCTATATTGTTGGCAAAGTCATTAAATGTATTATTTAGTTGAAGTTTAAAATGTCCCTTAATCAAAAATACTAAAGCATTAATATTACAAAGCTATTAAGGGACATTTTTGGTAAAAATTTGTCCCTTAATAGCTTAAAATTTGTCCCTTAATCCCACCAACCTTAAAAAGTCACACGAAAAATCAGATATCGTCTCGATACCTTATTTTGAAGATGTGTATGCGAGTGCTGGTAGTGGCATCATAAACTACGATGATGTGCCCGTTATTATGGACTTTAGCGAGGATTTTTTGCGTACATTTTTACGAATTAGTGGATCGCTTTTAAATATCCACATCATCAACGCGCGCGGCAATTCCATGGAGCCTACGATACAAAGTGGCGAGCTTTTGTTTGTAAATCCTACGCAAAATGAAGGCGGCATAATCTGCGGATGTATTTATGTGGTAAATTTTGATGGGGATATATATGTTAAACGCATAGAAAAAGACCCGATAAATAAAAGCCTGACGCTATTTTCGGACAATCAGACATATAAGCCCATCGTGATTGCTGATGAAAATTTGCAACACTGTCAAATCATCGGCAGAGTAGTAGCGCATATGAAAAGAAGCTAAGAGACGTTTTAAAGCCCATTTAAAGGGCGTTTGAAGGATTTGTAAGAATATTTAAAAGCCTAATTAAGGGTGTTTAAACGTTTTGTAAAAGAAGTGTAAAGTTTGTGTAAAGTGATTGTAAAGTTTTGTAAAGAATTTTCGCCCACTTTGATTTTAGCAAAAACCAGCCAAAACCACCATTCCACCGCACTTTTCATCACTTTTACACCACTTTGATTTCTAACATAACTTTACAATTTACACTCACAACGGACGTTTGTGTTAATTTCGAATTTCCGTAAAAAAAATCTTTAATATTTAAAATTTTAATTTAAAAAAAGAATTTTGTTTGCTAAAAAAATTAGCAAACAAAATTAAAATTTTTACGCATAAAGTGCGAAAACATAGATCCCAACGACAGCAATCGAAATAAGATTTAGCACCATTCCGGCTTTTACCATGTCTTTTTGTTTGACAAAACCAGTGCCATAAACGATCGCATTTGGCGGAGTTGCTGCAGGCAACATAAACGCGCAAGAAGCACCGATGCCGATGATTAAAACCAAAATTTCTTTTGGAATATTTAAACTCACAGCAATCGTCGCAAAAACAGGCACTAAAAGTGCTGCCGAAGCTGTATTTGACGTAAATTCCGTAAGGAAAATAATAAACGCCGCCACAATCAAAACAACAACAATCATCGGTGCATCACCAATAATATTGCCGACCATTTGCCCTAAAATAAGTGATGCGTCGCTATTTTTTAAAATCGTAGAGAGTGCTAAACCTCCACCAAATAGGTATAAAACGCCCCAATCAGTATTTTCAGCGATATCTTTCCAAGTCGCAATTCCAATCGTCACAATCACAACAGCTGCACTAAGCGCAACAAGCGCATCATCTACTTTAAAACCAAAAATCGCGCTCAATTTTTTTGCAAAAATCCACGCAAAAGCTGTAACCACAAAGACGCAAATCGTCAAAATTCGCTTTTGCGTCCAAGGAATTTCTTCGTTTTCTATCTGTATTTTGTGGCTAAAATTTGGCTTAAAAATCAAATAAAGCGTAATTAACATTAGCGGAAAAAGTATAATCATTACAGGTAAACCGACATTCATCCAGCTAGCAAAATCCATCTTTAACTCTTGCGCTGCGATACCATTTGGTGGCGATCCAACAATAGTTCCAAGCCCGCCAATACTCGCTGAATAGGCGATTCCAAGCAATATAAATACAAACGTGCCACGATCTTTTTCGCGATCAAGTTGGCTTAAAATCCCCACAGCAAGTGGAAGCATCATTGCAGCTGTTGCGGTGTTTGAAATCCACATTGAAAGTGCCATCGTAACAAGACAAATTCCCACAGATGCTACTAGTAAATTTGAACGCGAAAGCGAAATAATCCAAATCGCAATCTTTTTATCTAGCTTTTGCACATGTAGCGCACTAGCTAACGCAAAACCACCAAAAAATGTGTAAATCGTAGGATTTGCAAAACCAGAAAGCGCATCTGATAACTTAAAAGGTTCAAATTTCATCGCATCATTACTAGCAACAAATTTTCCAATCCCAAGCACAATCGCCAAAACCGGAATCATCAGCGCAGTAATTGTAATATGCACTGCCTCACTAAACCACATAATCGCAACAAAAAGCAAAAGTGCTAAACCTTTATTTACATTGTGAATGTATTGAGTGTTACCGATAAATTTCTCTTGAATTTGATACGGCACACTCTCGCACAAAATGATGTAAAGTCCGCAACTTACAAGAGCAGCAACTACCATTATGATAATTCCGCGCAAAATTCCAGACTTTTCACCATCAAGTTGCGTGTTTTCAAGCTCAGTTAAGCTTTTCTCTCTCACCTTATTCCCCCCTTTTTAAAAAAGTTGCTTATTTTATCACAAAAATATTATTTTACATCATCAATTATTGTATTTAAGTAACTTTTTTCTACCAAACCAACAATACGCGCAGATCTTATCTCTTCACCATTTTTAAAAAACAAAATTGTCGGCGGGTTTAAAACACCAAAATTAGTTAAAATTTCACTTATTTTTTCATCTTGGTTTGTCATATCTATGCGAACCAATTCAAATTTATCCAAATTTACATCACTTAAAACTTCATCAAATTCTTCACAACTAACACACCAAGACGCCCAAAAGTCGAGCAAGACAGGCTTTGTAGATGTTTTTAAAACAGTATTTAAATCGCTCAAATTTGATATATATTTAAAATTTAATTTAGTGTCAAAATTTGATTGCAAAGCGTTAGTAGTTCCTAAATTTTGCAAAGGTTTAAAAGGTTTTGTTCCGCCAATTGAAAAACCTATAATTAAAATCACAGAATAGATAAAAATCACAAGCGAAAAGCCCTTTTTTAGGCAGTTTGAGCCCCATAAAAACACAGCAAAAAACACGCCAATAACTCCATAAAATAGCAAAGCCAAATTTTTACCAATAACCCAATCTGAAAAATAGACCGCAGTAAACAGCATCAAAAAGCCAAAAATCATGCGAATTTCATTCATCCAAGCCCCAGGACGTGGCAGTCCAAATCCAGCACCAATTACTAAAAGTGGCGCACCCATTCCAAGTCCCATAAAAAATAGCGTAAAAAATCCAAGAAGCCAATCGCCTGTGTTTGCGATGTAAATAAGAGCCCCAGCCATCGGCGCTACAATACAAGGTCCGACGATTAATGCAGAGAGCATTCCCATGAAAATAACCGCAAAAATGCCGCCTTTTTGTTGTAGTTTATCGCTGATTTTGTTTTGAAAACCGCTTGGCAAATTTATCTCAAAAACGTCGAACATATTGAGCGCAAAAAGCACAAAAAGCGCGCTAATTACCGCACTTGCAAGCGGATTTTGAAAAGCCGTGTTTAAATTAAAGCCAAAAAGCCCAGTAATCGCGCCGATTAAAGCATACGCAAAAGCCATCGAAAGCACGTAAATTAGGCTCAAAAATAGCGTTGTTTTGATAGAAAATTGTTTGGATTTTTCGCTGTTTGGATTTTTCGCAATTTTAAACGCAAGAATCGACGAAAGTATCGGAATCATCGGAAAAACACAAGGAGTAAGCGACATTAAAAGCCCATAGCCAAAGAAAATAGCAAAAATCCAAAAGATATTTTTATTCTCAAAAAATCCTGCAATTTTTGCCTCTTTGCGTTGTGATTGGTGTTGCAAATTTGAATTTTTTAGCTCTATTTTTGTGATTTTATAGCCAGACAATCCGCGAAAAAAATCAAATTTAAATTTTTTTGGTGGATAGCAAAAACCATCAATCGAGCAACCACTCAAAGATAGCTTTAACTCGAATTTATCGATATTAGATAGATCTTTAATCAACCCTTGAGGGATTAAAATTTGAAATTGACCACTATAAATTTCATGATCTTTATACGTTTTTATAGGTGGCAAATTTAGTTTATCGTTTATCAAATTTGAATTTATACTAAGTTCAAATTTCTCCTTATAAAGATAAACACTCTCATCAACATTAAAATTTAAAACCGCGCCAGAATCTTTGATAAATTTCGCTTCTATTTTAAATGCGTTATCAAAATTTAGCGGTTCGCCATACAATAAAATCAGCGAAAATAGCCAAAAAAATATCGCTCTCATCTCTTTCCTTAAACTTTAAATTTTTGCGCGGATTATACTTATTTAATCTAAATTAGACTAAAATCGCTTTCAAAATTTTGCTAAAAAGGAGAAAAAATGAGTGAAATTTTAGAAAACGAAATTTCAAAGATCAAAAGCGATCAAATGGGTACGTTAAATTTAGATAAAAAAAAGGATAAAAAGGGCAAAAAACATAAAAAAGATGACGAAAAATCAAAACTCAAAGCCGAAAAAAAACGCATCACAAAAGAGTATGAAAAAGAGCTCTCACGCCTACAAATTGAACTTTTAAAACTTCAATATTACGTAAAAGAAAAGGGGCTTAAAGTCTTAATAATCTTTGAAGGGCGCGACGCAGCTGGCAAAGGTGGCACGATAAAACGCATCACAGAGCACCTAAATCCGCGCGGTTGCACGGTCGTAGCATTACCAAAACCAAGCGATGTAGAGACCACACAATGGTATTTTCAGCGCTACGTAAAAAATCTCCCAGCAGCCGGCGAGATCGTGATTTTTGATAGAAGTTGGTATAACCGCGCAGTTGTCGAGCCTGTGATGGGATTTTGCACAAAAGAGCAGCATCTTAGCTTTTTACAAGAGGTTTCGTCGTTTGAAAGATTGCTTTTGCGATCGGATATTATTATCTTGAAATTTTTTCTCTCAATTAATAAAGAGACTCAAAAAGAACGCTTTGATGAACGGCGCAAAAATCCGCTAAAACGATATAAAATTTCGCCCGTCGATGAGAAGGCTCTAGCACTTTGGGATAAATACACAGCAGCGATTTATATGATGTTTTTGCAAAGCGAAAGCCACATAAATCCGTGGATTATCGTTGATTCAAACGACAAGAAAAAAGCGAGAATAAATATCATAAAAAAGATCTTAGAAAAGATCGACTACAAAGACAAAACAAGCGCGTCAAATTTGAAAATAGAAGATGATATAGTGCGCGACGTAAAGGCGGAAATGAAGCGTCTAGAAGACGCAACGACGTATTTAAATTTGTATGAATAAGCAAATTTCTAGCCTAAATTTTGGCTAGAAATTCACCAAATTTTGCTTTAAATTTTATTTTAAAATCTTAAAGCACCGCAACTTTTAAGATTTTTAACTTTGTGCAAAAATTTATCGTCATTATAATTATCTAAAATTTGCATATCTTTATAGATTCAACGACGATTTTATTTTTATTTGCACTCAAGTTTTGGTAATTTTTCTAGCAAAATTTTCGCGCGACCACTCCAATTTTTCCATATCGTTTGTGTATCTTGCGAATTACCCAAATTTTGCGCGTAACGAAGGCTAAAAGCACCGCATTTTAGCGTTTTACTTAGCGCAACGTTTGCTTCGTATGCTTTAAATCTATCATCATTTTTCACAGGTAAAAACAGTGAAATCTCCAACATTTTATCCACTCTACCGCCCATTTCGTGCGCCCTAACATCAAACATCGCGCCTTGATTCTTAAGCGACACGCTTAAAATCTGCGCAAATTTTTCCAAATCAATATCACCTAGTTTTTGCACCGTGATTAACTCACTCCAACCAAAATCTGGATCGCCACTTAAATAATACTCCGCTAAATCGCCACTTTCGTAGCGTTTATAAAATGTTTTTCCACCAAATTCAATGCTTTGTGACAAAGCTAACGTATCACCTATTTTTGCCGAATTTTCGGGCAATTTTAAAGAATACGTCTCGCCACCGTAACCAAAAAACGGCAAAATTGCAATAAAAAATACCAAAAATTTTCTCATAAAATTTCCTTTAAATTTAGTAACCATTTCATAAATCCGCACCAATTTCAAAACGAATTTGAGCGCAAATTTACGCCGAAAATTTATATAAATTTTACGTAAATTTGCCTCAATTTCGCGCCAAAATTTAGTGCAAAAAGTGCCTAATCCCCGTAAAATACATCGCCATGCCATGCTCATTTGCCGCCGCAATTACATCATCATCGCGAATGCTTCCGCCTGGCTGGATTATATTTTTCACGCCGACTTTCGCCGCGATATCGATGCTATCACGAAACGGAAAAAACGCCTCGCTAGCTAGCGCGCATCCACGCAAATCAATCCCCATATCATGCGCCTTTGCCACAGCCGCGCGCGCTGCATCAACGCGGCTTGTCATACCCATGCCAATCGCCACAAGCGTGCCATCTTTGACATACGCGACGCAGTTACTTTTCGTAAGCGCGGCGACTTTCCACGCGATTTGTAGATCGCGTAATTCGGAGGAATTTGCTGAGTTTGTCGTAACCAAACGCGCATTTTTAACCTCATCTTCGTTTATCTCATCGCGCTCTTGAAACACAAATCCGCCGTCAATATGTTTAAAGTCAAATTTCTCTCCCGCGCGTTTTAACTTCGCGCCATTTTGCGTGAAAATTTTCGTGCGTTTTTTATCCGCAAACACAGCCAAAGCCTCATCTGTAACATTTGCCGCGATGATAACTTCGATAAAAATTTCGTGCATTTTTTGCGCTAATTTCGCATCTAGCGCCCCATTTATTGCGACTACGCCACCATACGCGCTTATTGGATCACATTTTAGCGCGGCTTCATAGCTATCAAATTCACTCTGTTTTAGCGCGAAACCACACGGATTAGCATGCTTACAAATCGCAACACACGGGGCATCGCCAAAACTCGTAGCAAGCATAACCGCGCCGTGGATATCGGTCATATTATTAAAACTCGCTTCGCCTTTAAGAGCGACGAAATTTTCGCTAAAAAAGTTCTCAAACTCGTAAAGCGCGCCCTTTTGGTGCGGATTTTCGCCATATCTTGTATCAAAAACCTTGCGCCCGACGATAAATTTATTCGCACCAAAGCCACCATTAAACCTATCGTTCATGTAGTTTGCGATCATCGCATCATAAGAGGCTGTGTGTTCGTAGGCTTTTATCATCAAATTGCGCCTAAATTCTAGCTTTGCGCGTTCTATTGTGTCTAAATTTGCATTTGAAAATTCGTTCGAATTTGCGCTTGATTTTGATCCGTTTTCGCCCAAATTTTCATCTAAATTCGTGCAAATTTCCCCGCGCAAAACCGCCAAAACGCGCTCATAATCATCAGGATCGCTCACGATATAGACGCTGGCGAAATTTTTCGCAGCCGAGCGCACCATCGTAGGACCGCCAATGTCAATGTTTTCGATAATTTCGCCAAAATCATCTGTGCGAAGAGTCGTAGCTTTAAACGGATACAAATTCACACACACCAAATCAATCGCCCCGATACCAAATTTTTGCGCGTCAGCTACGTGCGAAGCAAGATCTCTGCGATACAAAATCCCACCGTGAATGCGCGGATGAAGCGTCTTTACGCGTCCATCAAACATCTCTTTGGTGCCTGTAAATTCGCTAACTTCCACCGCATTAACGCCTGCATTTTTAAGGCTCTTATAGGTCCCACCAGTGCTTAAAATCTCCCAACCCAAATCAGCCAAACCACGCGCAAACTCCACCACGCCACGCTTGTCGCTAACACTAATCAACGCTCTCATTTTTACTCCTTTGACTAAAATTTACAATAATTTTTATCTATTAATTTTTTAACAGATTTTCCCATATTTAAACAAAACGATGTAAGCGCAATATCTTCAACCATAATCTCATTATCCATTTTTTTCATCTTTGATTTTGCAACAATTTGTGCCATTGATTTAGATGAAGTTTTCAAAATAAAAATATCATTTTGCGAAATTTTTCCGCCACAACCAAGCCAATCATTACTGTTATATTGATTTGTAACCACGCTAAAATCGATACTCTCGCCGCTAGAATACGCCGCGCAAACACCATTTTTATGCTCTAATTTCACAACCGAACCAATATTTTTATCAAACATATACGAATCTATGGATTTAGCGTTAGATTTTGGATCATATATGTTTTTATTCTCATCTATCCCTAAAACTCGCCCATCACCTTCGATATGATAAACGCCCAAATTTTGGCTGTTTTCGTATAAATTTTCGCCACTAAAGCTATAAATCGTGCGCCCTTTTTCACTATCGAAAACGTAATTTTTATCCGATTTTGGCGCATTCATCACCGCACACCCGCCAAAACACACACCGCCAATAAAATATAATTTTTCATATTCGCCCCTTTTTATATAGTTTTTTAAAATTTAGCCATAAAATGACACCGCAAATTAGCACTTTTATTTTTAATTTTCCAATGCTCTTAAATCAGCGATTTTTTTATAAAATTCATTAAAATTTGCACTCAATTCATCTTTTCTAGCTTTGCAAATTTCTATAAATTCACCCTCTTTTTCGATGCCTATAAAATTTCTACCAAACAAATTCGCCCCAATTCCAGTCGTTCCAGCTCCGCAAAATGGGTCGCAAACTACGCTATTTTCATTAGTCGCCATCAAGATTAGTCGCACAAGAAGTGGCAATGGCTTTTGCGTCGGGTGTTTTCCGTGTGTTTTTTCCCACGGCGCAATCGCTGAAAAAGACCACACATCTTTCATCTGTTTTTCACCATTTAGGCGTCGCATCAAATCATAGTTGAAAATATGCTTATGTTTTTCACTTTTTCGCGCCCAGATAATCTGTTCGGTTGAGTGCGTGAGATATCGACAGCTAAAATTTGGTGGCGGATTAGTTTTTTGCCACGTTATTATGTTTAAAATTTTGTAATCTAATTTTTGTAAAGCACGTCCGATGGAAAAGATATTGTGATATGTCCCGCTAATCATCACAGAGCCATTATCTGTGAGTGCGCCCTTGGCTAGCTCCAGCCAAGCTAAATTAAATTTATCGATCTCATCAATTCCGTAGCTTTTATCCCAATCGCCTTTATTTACACTAACGATTTTGCCGTTTTGAATACTTAGCCCATCATTTGAGAGAAAATACGGAGGATCGGCAAAAATCAGATCAAATTCGCCTTTAAATTGAGGCAATATCTCAAAACAATCACCATGATAAAGTCTAAATTTACCATCTTGCGAAGTAAAATTATTAATCATTTTTAATCTTTCTAATAAAATCATCCAAATTTGCTAAATTATAAATTTCAACGCTTTTATACGCTTCTTCTAGTTTATTTTCGGCATCAAGCCAGCCTTGCCCGTCGGTTATCCATACAAATTTAAAACCGTCGCAATGTGATATTTTTTGCGAAATTTCTCATTAATATCTATAACTTTTTTTCACGTCGTTTTATAAAGATACCATGCGCCAAAAATATGTTCTATCATTATGTAACTTCGCCCATCCATTTGTGGCGGATTTTGCGTTCTCATAAAACCAACGCTATTATCGGTGACTCCGCCCAAAACTAGTAAAAATCGCCCATTTTCGTTTTGGATGGTGTCAAAATGAAGCTCATGCGCGAGTTTTTTCGCACCAGTCTCATCTTTGGCGAAAAGCTCGAAAATTTGCTCAAATTTATTCAAATTTAGCGCGCCAAATTCATGTAAATACGAATCTGGAGCTAAAATTAGACTTAAATTTTCGATATCGGATTGACATTTTTGTTGCGTATCAACCTTACTACAAAAATAGAATAAATTTCGCAAAATGCCTGTTTGTGCAAGTTTTCTTTGTGCATAAATGCCGTCATTTTTAGCATAAAAATACAAATCTTGCCACTCATAGCGCGTCCCTAGCGCATCTCGCCAAGGTTTTTCGCTTTGCAAACTCACACGAAAAATATCATTAAAATCATCACTTTGACCAATTCTAGTGACTAAAACTTTATAATGTTTTGCATCTTGTGCGTAATTTATATCTAAATTTCTCCTTTGTTCGCCCTTAAAAAAGGCATTTTTATCGAAATTTACATCTGTAAAAAGTTGTTGTAATTTTTTTAAATTGTCAAAATTCTCCGCACTTAAATTTAGCGCAAGAATAGATATAAAAAATATAAATTTAATTAGATTTTTCATCATTTTTATCCGAAAATTTATCTAAATTTAAACGCGAATTTGCGCCTTGTTTTGGTGAGCGCAACACCCAAATCACGCCCACGATAAGCAAAACAAAAAAGCTCAAAACTATCACACTATTTATAGGATCTTCTATCATTTTTATCTCCCAAATTTCTCTTTTAAAATTTCATACGCCTCGTTTATCTCTTGTAGTTTTTTTGTGCTTTGCGTAATCTCATCTGCGCTTGCGCCCTGACCTAAAAAATCTGGATGAAAACGCCTAGCCATCGCGCGATACGCCTTTTTTATCTGTTCAAAACTAGCATCTTTTTGCACGCCAAGCACCGAATAAGGATCAAATTTTACACTTGAATTTTTATAATTCGAGCTAGAATTTGAGCCTTTATTTTGATAATTTTTATTAGCATTTTTAGCATAAAAATCACTAAAGTCAGAGTATGTTTTGCCATATTGGTACTCAAATTTTGGTTGAAATTTGGCAAAAATCATCTGAATCTGCATATTGTTAAACCCAAACCCAGCACAAATTTCGCGCAAAACCAAGCTTTCATTTTTATCTAACTCACCATCAATACAAGCAAGCTCAAACAAAAACGACAAAATATTAAGACATATTTGCTGATTTAAATTCTGTTTTTTTCTATAAATAATTGCGATTGTGCGCGGAGTTTCATCGCTGTATTTTGCCTCGTTAAAGTAGTATTTTAGCGACTCTCTGTGCCGTGAAGTGCCCAAATCTTGCTCGATATAATCTAACACAAGCGAGACAAAACGCGCCTCTTCTAGCTTTACTTTGCCGTTTGCACGCGCAACTTTGGCAAGAAGTTTCACAAAAAAAATGGCGTCACTTATCGTAAAATTTGGCTTTTGGAAATTTAGTCCATCTTGTGAATCAAAATTTGAATTTTTAATATTTTTATCATCAGAAAAGACAAAATACCAAACAATAAATATAAAAACAATTAGCCAAAACATAGCCAAATTCTACCTCAAATGCAAAATTTCGCTCTTTTGTTTGCCATTTTCGCGCCACGTTTTTATCCACGAGCTCTCATCATTCATCGTGTTCCATCTGCGCTCTTCTTGCCTGTAAAACCAATCTTTTTCGACTTTATAATAAATTTGTGCCCCGCCGCACTCAATAATATTCATCACCGAGCTATCATGATAGCTGTTTTCATCATAATCGGTAAATTTGCGATCACACATCTTTGCATAAATTTGCATTAGCTCACGTAACATCACAGCTAAATCTGCGTCCATCTCTTTAATATTTAGCCCGATGCTTCGCGCCTCTCGCAATAAAATCGGATATTCGTGCGCGGGATAGTCGCTATTTAGTTTTTGTGCGATTTGCATAATTTTTTCTTCGTCGTTAAGATGATAGCTCAAAATTTCGCGACAAATTTTCAAAGATAGCGAACTAGCGCGATCAACCGCACCAAAAACTAGCGGATGAATGTAGTTATAAAGCGTTTTGTATGGATTTTCGTCGTTCGTTTTTATGTTTTCTTGCCATAGCTTCATCACGCGATTTAGCTCATCCATAGAGACGCTAACTAGGCTATTATTCTTATCTACAGGCGATAAATCGTGCGTTAGCGACGTATCCACGGCGGTTAAAAACGCAAGCGGTCCCATTATGATTTCATCTGCGCCAAGTGCCAACATAGTCGCTGCTGAAGCGCAATTTGCCGGAACAAGCAGAGTTAATTTTTCGCACGAATTTCGCAAAATATTTACTATTCTAAGCGCTGCTATGCCGTTTCCGCCATCTGATGAGATGCAAAAATATAGGTGTTTTACGCGCTCTTTTCTTGCTAAAAGCTCATATATCGCCACCGCGTCGTTGTTACAAATGTTCCCGCCTGAGCCGTTGTAATAAGTAATAATCGGCGCGTCTAGAAATTTGCCGATTTTTTCTAGTAAAAACTGGCTCTCATCAAATAAAATCGGCGGTTTTGAGATGGCTTTTTGATTAGTTGTTTTTTCTGTGTTTTCACTCTTTTTAAACATTTAGTTGCCTTTTGAGATTATTCGTTCAAACTCGTTAAAATAGACGTTTTTTAGCTCATCAAGCGACATTTTTACATCATTTATCTCAAATTTATCGCCGTTTGCTACGCCTAATTTTTGCACTTTTATATCAAATTTCTTGCATAGTTTTTCAAATTTAGCCAAATTTTGCGCCCCTTTTACGCCGACAATCGCTCTAGAAAAACTCTCATCAAAAATATCGCGCTCATCATCGCATATCATCTTGAATTCTCCGCCGACATCGCCAACAGCTGCCATTTTAGCTAGGGTTATCGCCACGCCACCTACGCCAACAGAATTTGCAAATGATAAAATTCCAAGGCGATTTGCGCAAATTACAAGCTCCCAAAGTGCGCGTTCTTTATCGAAATTAAATTTTGGCAAACTACCGCTTACGCGCCCTAAAATCGCCTTCATATAAAGCGATCCAGCAAAGCTCCCACAACTTTGTCCAAGCAAAAATACCTGCGCGCCATCTTCTAATACGCTTGGTAAAATTTCGTTATTTAGCTTTGTATTTTCGCCGTTTTGGCAAATTTCATCACAAATTTCTTTTAAATTTATACCCAAATTTCTATCTAAAATTTCGCCCAAAACCCCCACACAAACGATACTAGGTGTCGGATATATGCTAACGCCATCGCTTTCATTATAAAGGCTAACGTTTCCGCTTACAACGGGCGTTTTTAGCATT
>CAUTSW010000022.1:0-17863 GCA_963541085.1 uncultured Campylobacter sp. | reverse complement strand
ATTAAAGAAGAGTTGGATGTTTATATAAACGAAATTATTCCAAACAAAGACAAAGAGAGATTATAAAATTTATAATCTTAAATGGTGTCATTTTATTTACGATAAATATGTGAATGCAAAAGGGGCTTTATAATTAAAATCTAATAAAAAAATAAAAGGGTAGTGTTTTACCAAATTTATACCAAAGTTATGATAGAATTGTTTCGTTTTTGATTTTCAAACTATAAAGGATAAAAGATGAAAAAAAGTTTAATTTTTCTAGTTTCATGTTTATTGGCAAGCCCTATTTTTGCTGATGATCTACTCGCAAAAGCTAAGGAGATTATAAATAGTAAAGACGCTTTAGTAAAAGATTTTGGCGAAGAAGATGCAGAAAGAATTCTTTATAGAGTAAAGGAGTATGTTCATGGCTATGAACAAGATAATTGCTCAACAGCCCAAAACGATCCGCTTTGCGATATGATTAAAGAAGAGTTGGATGTTTATATAAACGAAATTATTCCAAACAAAGACAAAGCAAGATTAGAGCAAATGGGCTGAAAATTAGCGTCTAGTTTTAGTATTTTGGGGATTAAATTTATTTTAGATTTGATCCCTATCTTAAAAATATATGTCAAATTTCTACAAAATAGTCAATATTTCAACTCTTAATTGTCAAAATTTAAAATAATTTTAGCTACAATCGCAATTTTAAATTTTAAGGAGAAAAGATGCAAATAATTGAAGGAAAACTCTCACTAAGCGAACATGAAAAAATCTTAATTATTAATTCACGTTTTAATCATATTATTACCGATCGCCTTGTAGAAGGTGCGCGCGACGCGTTTTTGCGTCACGGTGGCGATGAGAAAAATTTAAGCTTGATGCTAGTTCCAGGAGCGTTTGAAATCCCAGTCGCACTTGAAAAAGCGTTACAAAGTGGTAAATGGGATGGAATTTGCTGCGTAGGAGCTGTAATTCGTGGCTCTACACCGCATTTTGATTATGTAAGCGCAGAAGTTAGCAAAGGTGTCGCAAATGTTACATTAAAATACGGTGCGGCTGTAAGTTTTGGCGTCCTAACAACCGATAGTATCGAGCAAGCAATTGAACGCGCTGGGTCAAAAGCTGGAAATAAGGGCTTTGAAGCGATGACAAGCGTAATTGAAATGCTTAATCTTTTTTCAAATTTAAAGGCATAAAAATGGCAACACGTCATCAGGTTAGACAAGCGGTTGTATCACTACTTTACGCACGTGAAATGGGTAGCGAGATGGTAGAATTTCCAAATGAATTCCTAGAAGAAAAGAAAATTCGCAATAAACAAAAAGATTTCACAAATGAGCTTTTTAATGGAATTTTGACGCAACTTAGCAAGATAGATGAAATTTTAAATCAAAATTTAAGCGAATGCAAAATCGATGAAATAGGTATCATAGAGCGCGAAATTTTACGCCTTGGCGTTTATGAAATTTGCTTTACAAACACGGATAAAGCGGTCGCAATTAACGAAGCTGTCGAACTTGCAAAAGAGATGGCGAATGAGAATACAACAAGATTAATCAATGGTGTTTTAGACAAAATTAATAATATTTGAGTGTAGAGAACTTTTTTTGGTATATATTTAACATAAATTTAAATAGAATTTTGCAAAAGCCCAAATGCTAAGATTTGGGCGATTTTTGAAAGGAAGTTCATTTGTACTTAGTTGCGAAATTATATGGCATTAGGGTAAATGCTCAGTAATTTTATAAAAACTTTCGTAATCTCAAAAATTTAATCTCTCATTTTGTGGAATTGTGATTTGTAAGCGTTTTTTTGGTGGATTTTTGATGATTTTTGTGCGGGAAAAACCTTGACTCATAGATAAAATTTCACCACTTTTTGCAACAACTTTAACACTTTCGCCGATTTTATAGATGTCATTTTTAGCGTAACCTTCAACCAATCCGTGCGATGTATCTAAAACATATCGAACTCGCCCTTTAGCGATATTTTCATAACTTACAACATGCGCGTATGTTGTGCCGCTTATCAATGGATAACCACCAAATGGCGCACTAGCGCATGCACAAAATCCAAACAACGCAAATACAAAAAGGACAAAATGCAAGTATTTTTTGAAATATATTCTCATAATTTTCCTTGAAAATTAAATTTTATTAAAAAATGAGCGCGAATTATATTCTAATTTTTACAAATTTATGCCAAATTTAAGTTTTTTTAGCTAAAATCCGAACTCATTTTATGTCAAGGTAGCTCAGCTGGTTAGAGCGCTGGTCTCATAAGCCGGAGGTCGAGAGTTCAAGTCTCTCTCTTGACACCATAGATACCTAGGCTACGATGTTTCTACAATATTACAATTGCCTTTTCTAGAATATAACTTAAAATTTGCGCAAAATAAATTTAAGCTTACTGTAATTTTAGAATTTTTTCATAAATTTTTTTAATACTCCGCCAACTACAACACAACCTGTCACGCTACTAGGTTAAATTTTCATCATAACTTAAATCAAAGAAGCGTAAATGTTAAGATATATCATAGGCGGTGTGGTGCTTGGGGCAATAGGATATGGGCTGAAAAAGTATTTTGATAATTCTGACATATGTATACCATAACGGCAGCAAAACATCAAATGAATACAAATCACATGAGTATAATGAAAATAGATATGAGTGATTTAGTGGTTAGCAATGATGTTTTTATAGAAGAAAATGAGCTAAATGTAAAACGTAAATTTAATGAAACAATAAACCGCCTTTTTCACTCTTTAAAAAGTCTACAAGAAAAGCTATCTAGTGTAGAAAATTTACCAGAATTAAAGTCCGCATACACGTCCATTAGCGGTGAGAAAATTTTGAAATTTAACAGATCAGATAGCGAAAATTTTAATAAATTATTTCATCTTTTCATAAACTCAAAAGAAGATTTACAAATTTTATGTGACTTAAAATATCTCTAGGCTTGATAATGCATAAAACAAGAGCAATGACTATAGCAAATTTAAAGAAGATAAACAAGTGCTTATCGCTAAACTACTTGAGTTAAAAAATAGGCTAGTTAAGGCACTAAGGGAGCTAAGAGCCGCTACACATGCAAGAGATAGCGACCATTTTAAGATGCCGCGGATATATATAAAAGATACTATGATGATAAATTTTTCAAGGATAGAAACTACAAATAATATGATTTTAATCTTGAATAATATTTAAAAAGAAAAGAAGTAACTATGTGGAAATTATTTTTAGATTTATTGTTTCGTTATGTCATGTATAAGATTATTAAATTTTTGTCAATAAATTTATTTGCTAGAAATAAAAGAGATAGTAAAGCAAAAAACAATAAAAAGATAAAATAAAAACATGATGAGTTTGAAATTAAATTATAACTAAGACCAAAAAATATACTTATTCTAAACACATATACAAATATTGTTAAATGTAAACTTGATATAATTTTATACAATAAAATTTTTCTATTATAAATTATTATTTAAATCGAAAAAATTATAAAAATGCAGTAAAATTAAAAGCAAAATCTCACTTAGAGGAGATCTCTATGTATATAAAAATTAAAAAAATAGATAAGATGTTTTCATTTTGCGGGTTAAACGAAGTATGTACAGATAGAGAATTTGAAGGCTACAACGTATTCTTTGCCGATAATGGAGTTGGAAAAACATCGGTTACAAGAGCATTTGGGCTTTTAATTAAACAAAATTCTCAACATATTAGTCGGTATAAAACTATAGATTCGCAAGACGATCCACAAATTTCTTTTCTTACAGATAGTGGTGTTATAACTATCGATTCCGCAAGTTCGGCCACAAATTTGCCTTTTAAAATTGAAATCTATAATAGTGATTTTTTAATACAAAATGCCCCGATGAGCTCGGATTTTGTATTAAACAAAGTTAGATAATGAGACGATTGTTTTAAGCGATTCTTATCTTGGCGAAGAGACAAAAGAAGAGAAGGAATTAGAGTAAAAAAAATAAACTCCAAAAAAGAAAAGATGAGATCAACAAAAGCCAAGCAAGTCCAGATATCAAAGATGAAATTACAAAAACTAAAGAAGCCATTAAAAATACTGATGATGAAATAGAAAAAATTAGAAAAAATATTACCACTAGAGAGATACATATAAACTCAAATGAAATTGAAATCGAATCAGACGCATTAAATGGTAAAAATAATTTCAATGTTGATGAAAAAGAATTACAAGAAAAGCAAACTAAATTTACAGAACTTTATAATGCTATTAAGTCATTTGCTGATTTGTCGGATATAAATTTTCCAGATTTAAAGATAGAAAAAGAAAAACTTACAAATTTGTTTGAATTCGATATAGAAAAAGAGGCTGGAAAAGTATCTGAAAATATTAAAAATCACATTATAAAGGTCGGTAGAGACTTTATAGAAAGTGGTAGAAAAATTATAGATACAAACGAATTTGATATTTGTCCGTTTTGTATGCAACCGATTGGAAATGGAGTATTAAATGAATATTCCAATTACTTTAATGATGCTATCGGTAATTTTAATAACGCAACACAAGTAATAAATTTAGAGCTTACTGACAAGTTAAGACTACTGAATGAATCAAAAAATGATGTGATGAACGGCTTGGAAAATTTTAAACCTTTTATGTCATCAAATTACGAACAAACTAAAAGCGATTTCAAGAAAAACATAGAATCACTTGGTGAAAAATTGGAACAAATAATAAAACTAGTGCTGGACAAAAAAGGGATCGGCGATCTAGATAAATTCAAAGAGGTGTTAGGCTTTTTTGAATCAGCTTTGAAAGCATGCAATGAAGTAATTAATGCAACGCAAGATATTTTAAAAGATAAAAAAACACAGCAAACCGAGTTAAATCGTATTAAAAATGAGTTGAAAAATTTAAAAATCCAAAAGGCAATGAGAGATAGCTTCGAAGCACAAAAAAGAAGACAAAAGGCTTTAGAACTCTTAAATAATTTAAAAGATGAGCTCAATAAAATTGATAGTAATATTAAAGCCATAGATACTAAGCTAGAGATGCTACAAGCTACGAAAAAACCGGATATTAAGGTGATAAATAGCTACTTGAGGGCTTTAAATTTAACAAAATACTCGGTTAATTCTGATTATCAGCTAATTATAAATCAAAAAATACTCTCAAATGATGATGTGAGAATAGTTTTGAGTGATGGAGAAAAAACTACGCTTACATTTGCTTATTTTTTGGCTAGATTAAAATTGTTTTATAAAAAGGAATCTCTAAAAAATTTAGTTATTGTTATTGACGATCCTATATCTAGTCTTGACGATGGCAGAATATATACAACTTCTTATCTAGTTGCCAAAATCAACCAGGAAATTGCAGGAGAAATTTTAGAGAAAGAAGAAGATAAAGCACAAGTTTTTGTCTTAACACACAATCATGTATTTATGAGTAATATTATTAGAATTTTAGGAAACAATGCATCTTATCAACAGCTATCCAGAGATAATGATAAGCTAATATTTGAATCAAAAGACAAAGTTGCTGGATATTTTGACACCTTCTATATGCTTTTATTTAAAGAGGTTAAAAAATTTGCAAATGAAGAAAATTTAACAGAAGATTATAGTAAAGCTTTGAACAATGGTAACAAGATAAGAATGCTATTAGAAAGTTTTATGAAGACAAATTTTATAAGTCAGTTTATTGCAAGAGATTATACTCACCAACATGCATTTGATGATACAACTTTAGGAAAAATAATCAATGCAATATCTGTAGCAAATCAGACTCATAAATTTAAAAGCGATTTGTTTTCACAATCTGATTGTAATATCATAGATGGCAATGATTTAAAAAAGAAACTCATTGGTGTAATAAAAGGCTTACATATGGATAGTCATGGTAGCATAGCGGATTTTTATTCTCAACATAAAATATCTTTGAGTGAAGTACAAAAATTTGCAAAAATCGCTATAAATGCCATGAATGCGCTTAATCCAAATCAGGTATATTTTTATATCGAAGCTTCAAAAAATGAGTAATTTAAATATGTATAGAAAAAAGACAATAAACGGTTGAGCGAAATGATTTTAAAAAACTAAGAACTAAATAATATATTATTACGCTTTTTTAGCTTTATTTATGAGATTATGTAAATTTCACAAAATATCAAGATGTGTTCTTAAAAATTTCAATACCACCTACAAAAGATATTTATATGAGAAGATTGGCTTTAGTGAGAAGCTAATAGGTACAATGGGGAGCTAGGGGCTCAGGTAAAACATATGCTGTTTCAAAGTTCGTTCGAGCTCAACAAGATGTACAAAAGGCTCTTTATGTTAGTCTTGATTATCCTTTCATCAATCTTTTTAAATTTTTGCAATAGTTCTAAAACCAAATTTATCCTATCAATCAAAATACAAATCAATACCTTTGTCGCGCAATCTCTAGATGTGCTAAAGCCAAGCAAGCGGAATCGCCGCTCAAAAATAGCCTCATCATCTACGTATTTTCTATCATTATCAGATATAAAATTTTCATCCTCATATAGTAAGCCGTATAAAAAGTACCATTAATACAAAATAATTTTAGTTTTTCATTGAGTTAGGCGAATGCCTTTTTATATTAGATTAAGACATATTTTTCTTGCAAAATAGTTTTAAAAATAGCGGATTTGAAAATTTAGGATTTAGTAGCATGGATGCTACAGCTTATAATAATCAAAAAACACCTGCATAGCATCATATTCTATGCCGCTAAAACCCTCATGATGAATTACACAAATTTCAGATAACTCTTTTGGTATCATGCACTCAAAATAAGAACTCCTTATACTAAAAGCCACACTCAACCACTCATATTTTTTAATATCTTCTATAAAGCTTATAATAAAATTTCTCCAAAAATCTTTGCCAGCACCCTCATTTATCGCATCTATAAAAATAATAATTTTATTAGAATTTGCCTGCGCCTTTGAGTTAAGCGCTCCAAGAAATTCATATTTATTAAATTTTGCAAAACCAAGCAAATTTAAAATTTGCGCCCAAGGATCTTTGTTCTCTATAAGATGTTGACCTAAGATAAGTATGGATTGTTGATTATTTTTGGCTCTGTGTTTAATTATGTCCGCAAACAGGTGCGATTTGCCGACTCCTGCTTCGCCCATTAATATCAAATATTGATTTTTAGCAATTTCTAATGCTATTTTGAGTTTTCCAATAAAATTTATAAAATCATATATTATCTTGAAATTTTTCAAACTCTTCAAAAGGATATATCGTTGAAACGAGCTCTTTTTTATATGTAGTTTTTTCAAGATTATCAAGAAATCCTTTAAATTTGTCACAATCGAAATTTATAAATCTAAATTTGATACAAAATTTTTAATTAAATTAACCTCATATTTTAACTCGTCTGGAATACCTCTAAGCAGAACAAATTTTTCACAAAATTTATTATAGATTTTACAAAAACAGCTTTTTATTTTTGCTAAATATTGCGAATTTTTACTAAAAAGTTCAAAATACTTGCAAATTTCAAGCTCCACGTTAATTTCTGGCGAATACCTAACACCAAGACTTTTTATGGCACTATCATTTTGATCTTTAAACCACTCATTAGATAGATCAATCTCACCAAAAAAATACTTAACCAAACCAGCACTTTTGTCATCTTTAAGCATTTTAATCAGCTCATGACTCCCCCAATAAATAATCTCTATCTCTTTAGAATAATCATCTTTGGCTTTATCTTGCCATTTTTTAACCCACTCTTCCCATCTGTCTTTAAATAATTTTTTTATCTTCTCTAGGGTCGGCTATATAAATTAGAATAGCTACATAGTACGATTTTAAATTTGGATGTTTTTTGAGTGCTGTTTTTATAAAGCTATCAAGCCGATCAAACTGTGCTTTTTGGGGCGTCGATAAAAAATATTTCGCCTGGAATTCGATCTCATCACCATTTTCTTTTATTATTGTGAGCCATTTAAAATTATAATACTATTCCAATTCAAAATATAATCCTTTTGTATTTTTGCTTCGGCATATATTTTCGCTATTTATCAAATTTTCAAGCATTAAACCGAGTATATATTTATCTATATTAAATTAAGTAAAATTTAGATAAATGGTATTATATAAATTTCAAGAGATCAAAAGGAGAAAATATTGCTATGTTTTAAAAAACAACATATTAAATTTATCACTCTTTTGGATGCAACTGCATCCAAAAATACTATCTTTTTATCGAGCAACGTCCCAAAAAGTAGCACGCAGGGCAAAATCCTGTCACACCTACTAAAAATGGCACAAGCCCGATTAGAGCCCACCAACTTTTAAAAAAATACCAAATTGCGCCACCTAAAACTACACCCAAAACCATCCTGATTATTCTTGTTTTCCAGCTCATTTTGCACCCTTTTTAATCAATAAATATAAAGGACAATACCCAAAATAGCCAGTAAGAAGCGGAATAAATCCCAAAAGCCCCCACACATTTTGATAATAACAACCAGCACAAAGTGCACCAATAGCCACGATCAATCTAATCGTTTTATCTAAAAAACTCATAGTCTTTTCCTTTTATTTTATTTTGTGGGCTAAGAATATATATGAAAAGTTAATGATAGGTAATTGTTAAGTTAAAATCATCTAAATTTCTAACAAAATTGAAATTTAAGCTCAAAATCACTCAAAATTTTGCGTCTAAATTTCAACTTATCAAATAGAAATAGTGGCGAATTTACACTCTCTTTTATAGTTTAAATCATTAGAAAATTTATCGCTATTTTGCGCCAAATTTTTATTAAATTCGCCACTACTTTTTACCAAATTTAGCAAGTGCACGTTCGTAATCTACGAGCGTATCAATCCCTATTGAGTGTGTCATTATCTCACACATTGCGATTTTTTTGCCCCACTCTATGGCGCGAAGCTGTTCTAATTTTTCGATACTCTCTAAAAAACTCTCTCCAAATTTACAAAACTCACGCAAATTTCGTGCGCTATAAGCATAAATCCCGATGTGCCCTTTATAGCTTTCGCATTTTTCTCTCGCAAAAGGTATAACGGATCTAGAAAAATATATCGCATTTTGCGAAATATCAGTGATAACCTTTACCAAATTTGGATCGCATGCTTCCTTTGCGCCGATACGTTTAAAACAGCTCGCCATAAACGCCCCAGCGGCAATTTTTTCGTGTGCAAATTTGATAAATTTTTCTAAATTTTCACTCTCAAAAAATGGCTCATCGGCTTGAACATTGACAATTACTTCATCATCTTTTGCACCAAATTTAATCACAGCTTCGTTGATACGATCCGTGCCGCTTTTATGTAAATCGCTCGTCATTACGGCGTTTAGCCCGTAGTTATTGGCTATTTTTAATACATTTTCATCATCGACAGCGATTAAAACGCTATCGATTTTTTCTGCATTTTGTGCTGTTGCGATAAACATCGGAACTTCACCAATTTTTTGTAAAATTTTGTTTTTAAAACGCGTTGAGGCAAGTCTGGCTGGAATTACTATCATTTTGATATCCAATCTAAAATTTTAGCTTTTAATTCATCCTTTTGAACAACATCTTTATGAATTTGATTTGCATCAAAAAGCTTGGTTATATTTTGCGGAATTTTTTCATTAAATTCATCCGCTAAAGCTATCATCTGCTCTTTTTCATCATTTTGATTTTGGATATTAATTTGCGCGCCTTTAATTGAGCCTACCATAGATGGCGTAAATTTAATCCAATGTGCCGTAGAAGCGATAACGCAAACGCGTTTTTTTGGTTTAAATTTCAGACAAGTCGCTGTATGCGGATCGATTAATTTACCATTTTCAGCAGTATTTTTAATAAAATTTGCACACTCTAAATCGGTGCAAAATTTAGCCTCAAACTCATCAAATTTATCCAAATTTACACTGTATTGGCGATGTTTTTTGAGATTATCCATCATTTTTTTGCACTTTTTATCGCCAAATTTATCAAACAGCAATCGCTCAATATTCGACGAAATCAAAATATCCATCGCGGGACTAATTGTTTTGATTAATTCGCGATCTTTTAGGTTATAACAACCGCGATTAAAAAACTCAGTTAGCACAGAATTTGCATTTGATGCAATCTTGATTTTTTTGATTTTCACTCCCATTTTTTTAGCATAATATGCGCCGAGCGCGTTGCCAAAATTCCCGCTTGGGATAATAACATCAAATTTCTCATCAAACCCGATCGCACCGACGCGTAAAAGATAGAGATATTCGTAAAAATAGTAGATTATTTGAAATAAAATTCGCCCGAAATTTACGCTGTTTGCCGCGCTTAAATTTAGTCCGTGCGCGTTTAAATTTGAGCGAAAATCATCATCTAATAGGAGTGATTTTAGCGCGTTTTGAGCATCATCAAAGTTGCCATTTATGCCGATTGTCTTTAAATTTGGTGCGCTTACGCTTGTCATTTGTAGTTTTTGAAGCGCGGATGTGCCACTTGCTGGATAGATGCAAACGACGCGCACATTTTTGGCATTTTCAAACGACGCCAACGTCGCAGGACCTGTATCGCCACTAGTAGCGCACATCACGAGATATTTTTCGCCTCTAGTGGTTGCCAATGTGTCTAAAATTTTGCCAAATGGCTGCAATGCCATGTCCTTAAACGCGCGAGTTGGTCCGTGATAGAGCTCATTTAAATAGAGTTTTTCGCCGATTTTAGAGATTTTTACAGGACAATGCGGATCATCAAATCCATCATAGCGATCTAATGCACTAGCAAAAATTTCGCGCGAAATATCAAATTTAAACGCATCTATAATCTCTAAAGCCAACTCTTTATAACTCAATTTTAGCCCATTTTTAAAGAAATTCTCATCAAATTTCGGGAATTTTACAGGCACAAAAAGCCCGCCAAAATCCGCGCTTGGATTTAATAACGCTTCACTTAATTCCACCTTTTGTTTTGCGTTTCTTGTTCCACAAAGTTTCATTTTATCTCCTTTAAATTTAGCTTTACCATACTACCTATTCCGCCGTCTGTAAAAATCTCTAAAAGCAGCGAGTGAAGTTCGCGCCCATCGATAATATGAGCGTCTTTTACCCCTGCGCGAACACACTCTAAACACGCGTCTGTTTTTGGAATCATACCGCCACTAATCGTGCCATCATCTTTTAAAGAATTTATCAAATTTTCATCTAATTTTGATAATAATTCGCCATTTTTATCTAAAATCCCGCGCGTATCGGTAAGAAAAATAATTTTATCCGCTTTATATGCTTTTGCCACTGCCGCTGCGCATAAATCAGCATTTATATTATAACTTTGCCCGTTTTCATCACTAGCCAAAGGAGCAATAACAGGCACGTAATTTTCGCGCAATAAATCATCTAAAATTTGCGTATTCACGCCACAAATTTTCCCCACAAAGCCATACTTCCCATCATCTAAAATTCGCGCTTTTAAAAACGCATTATCTTTCCCGCTAATCCCGATGGATTTAACACCATTTTGCGTTAAAAGCGCGGTAATTTCTTTGTTTATCAATCCGCAAAGCACCATCTCAATAACATCAATCGCATCAGCATTACTCACGCGCAAACCATCGCGAAATTCACTTTTAATGCCGATTTTTTCTAGATATTCGCCGATCTTTTTCCCGCCACCATGAACGATAATCGTTTTGATACCAACCATATTTAAAAGCACGATATCACGGGCAAAATTTGCTTTTAGCTCATCATCAATTTGCGCTGCGCCACCATATTTTATAACAAAAACCTTATCGCGAAATTTGCGAATATACGGGAGGGCTGAGATGATAATTTGCGCTGTTTTTGAGTTAATTTGCATTTTTATCCTTTAAAATTTGAGATTAAATCGGCAAAAATCGCGCTTAAATTTAGCACTTCTTGCAGATCTACGCGCTCATCAACGGCGTGAATTCTATCATTTATCACGCCAAATTCCACGACTTTTACGCCAAAATTTGCAAAATGTCTAGCATCAGATGTACCACCACCCGTTCCAAATTTAGGCAAAAAACCTGTGATTTTTTCTATACTTTGCGCCAAATTTATCGCAATTGGCGAGTTCGCGCTAGTTAAAAACGGCTTTGAACTCTGCGTTAAATTTAGCTCATAATCAAATTTGCCAAACAATTTTTCGCAATAATCTTGCACGTTTTGCAAAGTCGTGCTAGGCGAATTTCGTACATTAAACATTATTTTTATCTGCGCTGGCGTGACGTTGCAAACCTCCATTCCACCGCGAATATCCGTGATTACTATCTTGCTTGGGGCGAAATTTGCGTCGCCTTTATCTAGATCATATCCAGCAAAATTTGCAAAAACTTGCGCTAAAAGGTGGGCTGGATTTATGCATTTTTGCGGATAGGCGGCGTGTCCTTGCGTACCATTTATCACCAAAGTGCCATTTATAGAGCCTCTGCGCCCGATTTTTAGCATATCGCCAAATTTCGTTTCGCTTGTAGGCTCAGCCACAACAGCATAATCAGGGAGCAAATTTAACTCACGCAATTTTTCTAGCGCAAATTTCGTCCCATCCATCCCATCGCCCTCTTCGTCGCTAGTTAGCAAAACGCTAAGAGTGCCGTTAAAATTTTGCGCTTTTTCATAGTTTAATGCGGCTAAAATCGCAGCGACGCCGCCTTTCATATCCTGTGTTCCGCGCCCATAAAGAAAACCATCTTTAATCACAGGCTCAAACGGATCGCTCTTCCAGTTTGCACCAGGGGGCACAACATCTACATGCCCCGCAAAACAAAGGTGCGCGCCATCTCCAAATTTGCGCGATAAAAATAGATTTTTCGTCTTGCCACGATTAAAAAACTGCACATTAAATTTAGGCACAAGCATCGCGATAAAATTTAACGCGCCATCGTCGCTTGGAGTGATACTTTTAAATTTGATTAGCTCTTTTAAAATTTCTATTGTCTGCATTTTTTAGCCTTTGAAAAATTGTTCGTAAATAATAAGTAGCGCAAAAACCGCCAAAAACATCGCCGAAACATAGGCAAAAACCGCCGCAACTTTTGGTGAGATTATTTTGCGAGATTTTGCCACGATAAGCGGGAGAAAAATGATCCACGTCGTAATAGAAAAAATAAGCCCAGCTAGGCTTAAAAACTGATTTTGCACCGAATTCGTAAAAGCCGATACACTAATCCAAAACGCGATAATAAATGGATTTAGCGCATTTATCCAAACACCTTGCAAAAAACAACGCATCAGGCTTTGTTTGCTGGCTATGTTAAATTCTAAAATTTTATTCACACTACGCGCTGTAATAAATGCAATGTAAAACAAAAAAGATGCACCAAATATGGATAAAATTTCCATAAAAAGCGCATTTTGTTTTAAAAAAACGCTCACGCCAAAGTGCGAAAGCACAAGATAAATCACGTCAGTGAGCATAGCTCCCGCACCGATAGCAAAGCCTAATTTAAAGCTTCTTAACGCGTAAGCGACGATTAAAATATTAATAGGACCTATTGGAATACTAGCGCCATAGCCAAAAAGTGCACCTTTTATAAATGACTCCATTTTAATCCTTAATTCTCACCAAATTTAAACTCGCAATTTTACTTTTTAAAGCTGAATTTCTAACTAGTTTTATCAAATTTCATTATTAAATTTACAGCTTTATAACCTTACTCCCATAGCCACCTTGTTGCGGTGTCGCGTCGCAAAAACCCTTTACAAACGGGTGCGATTTTAAAAACTCACGCACCGCGTAGGCTAATTTGCCCGTGCCGATGCCATGTTTTACAATCACTTCATCATATCCGACCACAAGAGAATCAGATATAAATTTGTCTAATTTTTCTATCGCCTCATCGCTTCTAAGCCCATGCAAATCCAAAACAAGTGGCGCATTTTGCGGGCGAGATACTTTGATTTTCACAGATGATTTTTGATTAGAAATTTGGGCTAAATTTGCGCTATTTTTTGCGCCTTTGATTAAATTTTTGCTTGAATTTTCGCCGAAATTTGACGTGTCGTTTGCGCTGATGTTTTGTGGCTGATTTTGGCTATTTTCGCTTTGATTGCCACTACGTTTTAGCGCGCTAAGAGGCACTCTAAGTCTAACGCCATCATCGCTTAAAATCATCGCTTCATTTGATTTTAGCGATAAAATTTCGCCTTTGATTTTTTCATATTTTACGCGATCGCCTACTTTATAATTTGGAATTTGTGAATTTTGAGATGGCATTTTTATGTGTTTTTTCATCTCGTTTGCGCTGTTTAATGCGCGCTGTTTTTCTTTAAAATCATCAAAAACAATCGCCTTTTTTGCCTCTTTGATCGCATCAAAATATTCGCGCTCAAGCCTTGAAATTTCATTTTGAATTTTTAGATCTAAACGCTCTTTTTCATCGGCGAGGCAGTCTATTAAATGCTGTAATTTTTGCTCTTTTTCTTGTGTTGATTTTAGCTTTTGGCGCAGCTCGCTCTCTAAATTTAGCGTTTTTGTCAATAAAATATTTAAATTTTCCTTGTTTTCTCCGTAGTTTTGCTTTGCCAAAGCGACCATATTTTGCGAAATTCCATATCGCAAAGCGGTTTCAAACGCGTAAGATTTGCCGACAACTCCGCTTAAAAACTCAAATTTCGGTTTAGAATTTACCTCATCATAAAGCGCGGCGATTAGCTCTACGTTTTCATCTTTTGCAAGCAACATCGCTAGGCGTTTATGGTGGGTTGTGATGATGATCTTCGCGTCGTTTTTCATCAAATTTGTTATTAAAACCTCATACAAATTTGCCGCCTCTTCAAAATCCGTGCCAAGCTCGATTTCATCGATACCGACGATTACTTTTTGTTTGTTAAAAAGGCGCGAAAATTTCACCATTCGCCCAGCAAAAGTCGATATATCATCGCGCACATTTTGCGGATCTTCAATAATGAGCTCAAACTCTTTAAAAGTCCCAATTTTTGCCGATTTTACAGAAAAGGGAAGCAGATATTTACTAAGCAAACAAGCACTTATCAAAGATTTTAAAAGCATCGATTTTCCGCCGGCATTTACACCCGTAATAAGCAAGACTTTTTTCGTAAAATCGATGCTTATTCGCTTTGGATTTTTAAGCGCAGGGTGGGCAAATTCGCATAGTTTTATATCTTTAGAGCTATCGCTTAGCACGAAATTATAGTCGTTCGTTCGTGCAAAAATCGCCCTAGCCACAAGCGCGTCAATTAGGTCGAAATTTGTATTTATAAATTTCAAAAAGAGTAAATTTTTATTAAAAATAGAGCTTATTTTTTTGCAATATTCATAAATTAGTTCCTCTTTTTTATCTAAAATATCACTTTGTTCACTCTTTAATCTTTCGGTAATGCTAGGAATCACGTAGAAAAATCCGCCGGCAGAACGCGCTGTAATCGAACCTTTTAAGACGCGATTAAACCCTCCGCGCACAAGCAGAGTTTCGCTTTCGTTGATTAGATGAATTTGATTATCCACAAGATAGGGCGCAACAGCTTTTGTTGAGATAATTTTGCGAAGTTCTGTGGCGATTTGCGCCTTTTTTAGCTCCAAATTTTGTCTAATTTGCACAAAACGTTCATCAATCTCATCGCGCAAACAGCCACTATCATCAAAATAGCAAACAATCTCATTTATCTCATCAGGAATTACGATTTTAGCGAGATATTCGCCCATTTTCTTTTCAAATTTTAGACGTTTTAAATACAAAAAATAGCGAATAATCTTAGCAAATTCCCAAATTTCACTAATATGCAAAACGCCTTGTTTTGAGATCTTTTGCAACGCATCATCTAAATTTTCAACGTGAGCTGGTGGCGTAATATCAAACGCGCAAATTTCTAAAATTTTCTCATAATTTATACGACTATCGCCCGCGATAAAGAGCGGTTTTTCGCGCGCCAAAAGCGACTTAAACTGCGCTAAATAGTCCGCTAAATCCAAGCTTTTAAATAATTCATCCATATTTTTCAAACCTTAAAATAAATCAATAGCGCAAATTTATCTAAATTTCACGCTCAAACCAGCCATATCTTTCGCCCCCATTTTTTCCCAAAAACAGCGGTTTTAATCTCAAATTTTTACTTAAATTATCGCCTAAATTTAGGCTATTTTTATCATAAATATCGTCGCTAAAATATATCAAAAAATAGCGCACAAAATTTGGCAATGCGCTTAACATCTTCGCCCCACCCTCAATCATGCAAAGTTTTCTTGATAAAATTTGCTCAAAATTATCAGAAATTTCTACGCTTCTATGGGGCACATTATCAAGTGGCAAATCCTCGCTAAAATCGCGTCTGCTAGAGTATATAAAAAGATCTGGTGCACTATTTTTTCTAAATTGAACGCTGTTTTTTAGCTCATTTTTAGGCGAGATTTCTAAAATTTCAGGCGCAAATCTAGCATCTAAAATCGGCTTATCGCTTCGCACAGTATTTCCACCAATAGCCAAAAGATCGATAATTGCGCGAATTTGGTGCATATGAGATAGTGAATTTGGGCCTGAGATTTTGCCTGAGATTTTACCATTTAGCGTCATTGCGACCTTAAAAAAGCTAAAATTTGCGCTTTGCCACTGATAAAAAGGATACATAAGCGCACTAACTTTATCCGCTAAAATACCCATTTTTACGGCTATTTTGGCATCTTTTAAGATAGACGCGCCACCACTTGCGATTTTATTTTCATCGTGCGCACCTATACACACGCTAGCAAATCCAAGCCCAACAAAAAGCCTAGCACAAGGTGGCGTTTTGCCTTTATGAGCGCAAGGTTCAAGACTAACGTAGGCTTTTGCGCCTTGCAAGGCGTTTTGATGGTGCAAAAGAATAAAATCATAGGTGAAATTTGGAGCTAAATTTGCGCTTTCAAGCTCTGAAATTTCACTAAATTTTACGCCAAATTCAAGTTCGTATTCACGCATAAAATCACTTGCAAAATTTGGTAAAATTTTACAAAGCGCAAAAAAAATGGCACGAGGCTCAGCGTGCAAAAAACCAGCCTTTTCATGGGCTTTTACACTCAAAAGTGCGCCATTTTTGTCCAAAACCGCACATCCAACAGCTGGATTTGGATATGTTAAAATTTGAAATTTCCACGCCTCTTTTAAGCATAAATCCATATAAAACTCATCGTTCATTTTGCAACCTAAAGTAATTATTCATCTTAAAATCTAAATTTAACGCAACAAATTTAACCTTTTGCCTATCAAATTTAGATGAATTTATACATTTTATAAAAAAAGATATGTTTAAAATTTGATTTATAAAGCGATTAAAATTTACAAATTTTGTAGAAATTTTATCGCTACCATTCAACATAAGTTCGCGCTTTTTTAATACTTTCAAATGGAATTTTTTGGCAAGAATCGTCAGTTTTTACGCAAATTTCACTCTCATTTACGCTGATTAGTTCGCCACTAATTTGCGCTATTTCGCCGCTTTTATCGATAAATTTTACATTTAAGAGTTCACCAATACTTAGCTCAAAATGGCGCAAATCACTAAGTATTCGCTCAAGTCCAGGGCTAGAAACTTCAAGATAATATTTCCCGCTAACAGGCGGATTTACATCCAAAATCGGCGAAATTAGCTCACTAACCTTAACACAATCATCAAGCGTAACACCGCCATCTTTAGTGATAAAAACGCGAAAAATCAGATTATCACCCGTCTTTTGCGTCTGTGTTCCATAAAATTTAACACCGCACTCACCAACCAACGCATCAAAATCAATCATTTTTAGCTCCTTGTAACTCATCATCAATCTTTGCAAATAGCGCGTCCATTTTGTTTTGACGCTCCAATGTATCATCAAATTTAAAGTGCAAATTTGGCGCACGATACCAGCCTTGACTCTCCAAACAGTAATTTTGCAAGAAATTTCGCGCC
>CAUTSW010000021.1:0-18427 GCA_963541085.1 uncultured Campylobacter sp. | reverse complement strand
CACAAAAACAATTTCAAACAATTTCACAAAAACAATTAAAAACAGATTAAATTTTTCTTGACTTTTATCTTAAAATCTTTTATTTTGCTTAAAAATTTGCTTATTTCTCTAAAGATTTTTCATAACATTTTTTCTAAAATTTTTGTGCGCGCTGGGTAGAAAAAGCTTGGCGCACGCCATAAAATGCAGATGATTAAATCAAAATCAGCATAAATTTACTAAACTCATTTCGCACATTTTGTTGGTATTTGATATCAAAATGCACAAATATAGATAATGCTAAAACTAAAAATTTATAGTGCAAATTTTGTTAAATGTGGTTAAATTTGTGCGCAAAAACAGCTTAAATTTATCCAAAAATTTAGTTTAAATTTTTTATAAAATAAGTCGATTTGCAAGTAAATTTTTGACACGATTTTTGCCGATTTCTTGCGTAAATTTGATAAATTTTGCGCTAAAATACGCGATTTTAAAGGAAAATTAATGAAATTTGAGTTTTTAAAGCGCGAAAATTGCTCGGATTTGGTGCTGTTTTTTAGTGGATTTGCCTGCCCGCTGGCACTATTTTCGCACATTGCGATGCCAAAAAATAGCGACTTTTGCTTTTGCTATGATTATACGAGTTTGAGCGATGATTTTATGGATAAATTTAAGCCCTATGATAGCGTAAAAATAGTGGCGTTTTCGCTCGGTGTGGCGGTTGTAAATAGCCTAAATTTGGGGCGTGAATGCACTTTTGTTACAGCTATTAACGGCACAAATTTAGGGATTTCGCGCACGGGCGGGATCCATCCTGCGATCTTTTTACAAACGATAAAAAGCTTTGATATTTTCAAATTTTACGAAAAAATGGGGTTGAAATTTGATATGAATTTGGGCGAATTTACGAGTAAAATTTTAATACACGATGCAAATATCAGTGCGCAAAATTTAGGTGAAAATGGATGTGATATTGATGAAAATTGTGCGCAAAAATTAGATAAAAACACGCAAAAAATTAGCAAAAACAGCGCAAATTTCACCGATTTTTTACCAAAAACTTGCGAAAATTTACATCAAATTTTAAACAAAAAATGTGTCGTTGAGCTTACAAATTTATTTAAAAATCTTACGCAAGAAAGCCTTCAAAATCGCACTTGGCAGCGTGTTATTGTAAGCAAAAATGACGAGATTTTTCCAACTAGGGCGAGTGAGAGTTTTTGCCCTAGCGCGCAAATTTTGCACCTTGATAAAAATCACTTTATTTTTGATGAGATTAAGAGTTGGGACGAGCTTTGTTAAACGTAGATAATTTTCTTAAAAATGCAAAATTTTACCAACAAAATACGCCGGTTCAGGCAAAAATGCGCGAAATTTTACTCAATATTTTGCAAAATATTGAGCGAAAACAATTTGATTTAGTCTTTGAATTTGGTGCACATTTGGATGAATTTGGTGCTTTAGTGCGAAAAAATATCGAGTTTAATCACTTTTTAAGTAGCGATATTTTTGATTATGGTTTGCGTTTTGACGATGCAAAAATTAGCTCGAAAATTATCGATATGAATGCGTTTAGCCCCGATTTTAACGCGGATTTGATTATATCAAACGCATGTTTGCAATGGCTTGATGCGTGCGAGATTTTGCCAAAACTTCATAAATGTTTGCGACGCGATGGAATTTTGCTTTTTTCGACTTTTGGTGAGCGAAATTTTTGGCAGGTACGTGAGCTTTTGGGTGTTGGCTTGGATTATTTTAGCGCAGACGAGTTAAAAAAAATCGCACTGAAAAGTGGGTTTGAGATTTTTTGGCTTAGCGAAGATGAAATTACCCTTAAATTTAGTTGCTCAATCAAGCTTTTCAAACACATAAAATCAACAGGCGCAAATGCCTTTAAAGCCCCATTTCTAGGCAAGTCCACACTACAAAAATGCGCACAAATTTATAAAAATTCACTCACATATCACCCTATTTTTATGGCATTAATTAAACATTAAATATCCTAAAATTTGATAAAAATTTCCAACATATCGTGGCAAAAAATTTAAATATAAAGCAATTTGTGGTGCAAAAATTTAAGCTGATTTTTATGCTTTAACTCATAATTACTAAATATAAGCAAAATTATTATAAAAATTATACGATTTAAAATACATAAAATTATACGACAATGCACAAAACATAGAAGCTACTAAAATAGCAAATTTAATCTGGATTTTTAGAATTTTAATATTCAAACAGGCAATTTTAGTGGCGAGCTAGTTGATTAAAAGCTACTTTTAGGGTAAAAACAAGCAAGAGTGTTGAATATTTAGATTATGAAATTTGTGATGGATCGGTTGATTGTGCGATTTTAGCCAATAAATAAAGCATTTTGCAAATGAGAATATAAACACTTTAGAATATACCGAACATAAAGAGTGCAAATTTTAAAAAATACTATTCAAAAAAAGTTTGTGAGTTTTAAATTTTGGATTAAATTTGCTTTGTTTTGGTTGCTGACCTTAAAATTTAACTTGAGCTTTTTAATGAAAAATCTACAAGCTGTTTTTAAGGGATAATTTATAAACTGTGTTAAAAAAAGAATTTAAGGTGATTGTAAAATATCTTGCTTTGAGCGGGAGGTATTTAATCAATAAGATAATCCGCCCAACTTATCTTATAGCAAAAATAAAACTCAACTCATCAATACAAACTTTGCTAACATTATTTATAAAAATATCAACGGTTCTTGATACGAATATCACTCTTTAAAAATAAAAGCAATCTGTTTTGTCAATATCAACTAAATTTTTAATTATTATCATAAATTTTCAAAAATTTACATAAAAATTTATACATAATATAATAAATAATCTCATAATTATCGGTAAATTTCAGCCTATTTTTAGAATACAGCTTGTAAAATCCGCGTTTTATTTTTGATATATATTTTCATATACAAGTGAGACAAAATGAAGTTTATAAATTTACTTTTAATTATATCTATTGCCCTATTTAGTGGATGTTCAACACTAAATCAAAACGCAAATTTTAATCAAAATTTGATAGAAAATCCCAAAATCTTACGCACAAGTGATAATAAAATATTAAATTATGACGAATTTATAGCAGACATAAATGATAGTGATATTCTACTTCTTGGCGAAAGACACAACCACACGCTAGATCAATCCGCTGAGCGCAAAATAATTGCCTCTTTTCCGCATTCAAATATCGTTTTTGAGATGCTCTCTAGCAAGGCGCAAAATGAGATTGATAATGCAAAAAGCAAAAAATCACAAATTCACCCAAAAATGCTTGAAACCACGCTAAAATGGGAGTGGAATGCGTATAAAAACTATCGAAAAATCGTTGAACTTACATTTTATGGCGATTATAAAATGTTTGGTGGAAACATCAGCAAGGCAGAAATTCAAACGATTTACGAGGGCGCGCAACCAATCCATGGCATAAAATCAACAACTCAGCAAGTGCGAAAGGTTATCAAAGATGTAATCGCCATCACGCACAAAGTAAAAGATGAGCAAATGTTAGAAAAAATGACAGAAATTCAGCAGTTTAAAGACCGTAGAATGGCTGATATTTTGGCGCATTGTAGCGGCAAAGCGATACTTTTGGCAGGTTTTTTTCATACAAATAAAAAGATCGGCGTACCGCTTCATTTAAGCGATTTTGCGACGCCTAAAAAGATAAGCGTTATCGTATTTTCGCGTAAAAAAGGCGATGAAATTGGCAGTGATTATATATGGCTGGATTGATTTTTATCTAATTTTGTAGTTTCATCTAACATAAATTTTTATTAAATGCAAAAGTTGTAAAATTTTATAAGAAAGTAGCCAAAATTATCAAAATAGCCCAGATTTGTATTCCGCAGATCACTAAAAATACAAGCTCTATCTAAAATAAATTCAATTGCGGAGTTTTTGCGCAAAATTTGAGTTTCAAAATTTGCAGTTGGCGGTTAAATTTTGGCTTTTGGTGGTGGAGAATTGATAAAACATTAAAAATTGCATATTTTAAATCGCAATTCGTGATATTTTTATTTGCGCGCTAGGTTTTGCTATCGATTTTCATATTGATGCGCTAAATTTTTGTTCATCAATTATCAAAATAGAGGTAAATTTGCGAAATATCCAAATAAGCCAAGTCGGATTAACGCAAAAATTAGAGCAAATTTTGCTGAAATGTAGAAATCAAGAAATTTAACTACAAAAAAGGAGAACAAATGAGCAAAATAAACCATAAATTCATAATTTCAATGGCGTTGTGTGCACAAATTATAGCAATAAATTTAAATGTATCACAAGCCACAACTAATACACTCCAACGCATCAAAACAGCTAAAAACAAAATCCAACATACGATTTTCACAAATAAAACGAGGCCCATAAAAAGCCATATCAAACAAACTTTGCATAGATTTTTCAAGCTGAGTTGGCGCACAAAATAGAGCTAATTTAAAAGCAAATTTGTTAAAAATATCGCGCAAGTAGAAATCAAGAAATTTAATCAGCCAAAACACACAAAAAAGGAGAACAGATGAGCAAAATAAACCATAAATTCATAATTTCAATGGCGTTGTGTGCACAAATTTTAGCAATAAATTTAAACGCGCAACAAATAAAAACACAAACAAGGATAATCGCGGCACAAACCAAAAAACAAACCGCGTCGCAAATTTCAACAAACACGCCCGCTAAATCAGTCACATTAAACAGCATATCCGTCATCGCAAACAAAGACGCCACCGACGTGCCATTTTTAAAACCAGGCGCAAAAAGCGTGCGAGCCGATTTTCGCTCAAACCCCCAAAGCATCGACTCCATCGTGCGATCAGTAAGTGGCGCATACACACAAATCGATCAAGCACAAGGCACGCTAAGCGTAAATTTGCGCTCAATGAGCGGACTTGGACGCGTGGATACGAAAATCGACGGTGTAAAACAGACCGCATACACGAGCGCAAGCGATGGTGGCGGATTTCACGGCTCAATCGGCACATCTTCATATGGTGCGATGATAGATAAAAATTTCCTAACCAGTGCAGAATTTGAGCGCGGGACATTTAGCAGCGGTGGCGCAGGTCTAATGGGAAGCGCAAATTTTCGCACGATTAGCATCAATGATATCATAGAAAATAACCGCCCAACAGGCGCGATAATCAAGCACTCATTTGGCACAAACGGCATCGGCCCTAGCACGATGATAGGCGTAGCCGCACGGGCAAATTTAGATGAAAATTCAGATGGCAAATTCAATGAAAACAGCACAAATAGCGATAAAACCATCGGCTTTTTATACGGATTTTCTCACTCAAAAATCACACAAAACTATCGCACAGGAGATGGCTCGCGCATAGACGATCCACACGATTTTATCAAACCAGACGGCAAGAAAAAGAGGCTACAAGCCCCAATAAACCCGCAAAATTTAAAACAACGCCCACAAAGCCACATCGCCAAAATCGAGCTAAATTTAGGCGCATTTGATAGCGTGGCGCAATATCGCACCTACAAAAACACACTAGCTGGGCGCAAAATGCAAAATAATACCTATCAAATTGAGGCAAATTTTAATCCAACAAATCAGCTCATAAACACCAAATTTAGTGGCGCGATTTCGCAAAATTTACAAAAATATTTAGACAAAGAAAAGTGGGCGTATATGCCAATGGACGGCATAAAAACGACAAATGATTCCACTCAAATTGACATTTCAAACACAGCCGAATTTGGGCGCGTAGATAGCGGGTTTGATGAAATTTCTAATAACTACGGCGCAAATTTTGGCGCAAAAATCACATTTGGTGCAAATTATTTTCGCAACAGCTACAAAACAAATGGTAATTTTTATGAAAATTTAAAGAAATTCTATCTACCTTACGCAGCAAATTCATTCCACCCGCAAGGCAAACAAGAGGCAAAATCGCTCTATCTTAACACCGAATTTGACTTTGGGCGCGCAAATTTAGAGACAAATTTCGACTACACATTCGCCAAACTTAGCGGTTTTCACAACATTTTTAGTCAAATTGATAGCAACGAAAACATGCTCTACACACAAGAAAACATCACCCGCCACTACAACTATCCAAATTTATCCGCCACTTTTAGCTTAAAAATAGATCCGCTGTTTTCGCCATTTTTTACATATTCGCGCACGCACAGAATGCCAAATCCGCAGGAGTTTTTCTTTACACACTCCACATCGGCTAGTGGCGAGATAAATAGAGATCTTCGCGCTGAGAGTGCTGATACTTTTGGAATTGGATTTAACGCTTATAAGCACGGAAATTTCTTTGAAGATGATATTTTCGGGCTAAAATTTACATTTTTTAGATCAAAAGTGAGTGATTACATCTATAACCGATTTTGGAAAGATGGATATTATTTGCGCTGGATGAATGATGATGAAAAGGCGAATTTTAGGGGCTTTGAGATAGAGAGTAAATACGATGCTGGGTTTGCTTATGCAAATTTAAGCTACTCATATCAAAAATCGCAACACAAATTTGCCGACACACAAGCAGTAGAGTTTGGCGGGGCGTATTTTGGTCAGACGCAGTTTGCAAAGCTCCCTAAGCACAGCGCGGTTTTGGATATTGGGGCGCGATTTTTCGATGAAAAACTCAATCTTGGCGCGATCGCAAAATACACATCTCACGCAAAGCGTATCACGCCTGTAAATAGCCTAAAAGACGACGCAAACGTCCCAAATGCACTAATGGAGCAAAAAACTGATAACAAAATCCCGCAAATCCCTACGATAATCGATCTGTACGCAAACTATCAAACGCCACTTCGTGGGCTTAGCGTGCGTGCGCAGGTGCAAAATCTGCTTGATAAAAACTACATGGACGCGCTTTATACGTATAATTCAACCGATGCGACGCAAAATATCGGAAGCATTAGTGAGCCTATTTTTATCTTTAATAACTCGGCGCGCGGGCGGACTTTTGTGGTGAATTTTGAGTATAAATATTGAAATTTAGATATTTTGGCTATGAAAATTGACTTTAAATTTGTGAAAATTTAGAATTTAAATAGCGTTGGCACATGATTTTTGTGTTTATTTTTGTGCCAAATTTTTCAACCCAGCGCGCATAAATTTATGAGCACCAAATTTGCCTTGAGCAGGGTGAATTTTTTCTTAGTTTTAATAAAAATTTATGCAAATTTAAAAGATAACTCCTATCAAAACAAGATATTATAAAGGCGTTTAAAATTTTCAAATTTGTTTAAAAATCCTAGGTTAGTAACCCAATACAAGCAAGAGTAAAGGAGAAAAATAGAAATTTACTTTTATTGCTCTTAAATTTGGCGAAGTAAATTTAATATAAGTTGTGTGTGTTGATATGATTTTGTGTCGCTTATAGACTCATTTTTGCAGTTTTAGCTTATGATGAATAGTTGCAAAATAGCTCATAAACTATAGTTGTTCATTAAATTTAAAAATTTTTCACGCTCATTTAGCATTAAAATTTGATAACTTTTAAATATTTCACTAAATTTCACCCAGACTTTAGATATTTAAATAGAAAAATAATTGGTAATTATACCTCCCTAAAATAGGGAGGTTTTTTGTTATTCTAAGCCAAATAGAGTATTTTTGCCATTTTGATACGATAAAACATACAATGTATTATCTTTAAAAAATAGACTTCTGGCGTTTGAAATTTCACTCGGATATGAGAGCGATTTTTCAATAATTTCGTTTTTTGGATCTATTATTATGATAATGTTATGATTTTTACTCAACGCGTAAATTTTATCGTCTTTGTAAGCCATAGATGTTATGTATAGATCGCCTAAACTTGATTTTTCTTTCAAATTTGCTTGCGGAGTAAATTCGCTTGATAGCACCATATCTTTTACTAAAATTTTAGAGATGACAAATTTTTGTTTATCTTTATTGTTTGGTACGGTGGCGATGTATAGATATGTGCCGTCATTTGTCATGCTTGCTATATGGTTAAATTTAGCTCTTATTGTGTCTATTCTGCCTCTTCCTAAGCCCTCTCCTTGACCTTCAAATTTGTCATTTCCTTTGATAAAATCGGCAAACTGCAAAACTTCATCGGCTTTATCGTTTTTAGCAAATTTCAAAAACGTTTTATTAGAACCCATCAAAACATATAGCTTCTCATCTGGTTTTGTAACGCCTATTATAGGATCTATCGTCGCTGAAAAATACGGATCTATCTCAAATTCACTTTTGATTTTAAAATTTTCATCCATAAAATAGACGTTAAATTTCGAGCTAGCCACAAATTCGCCATCTATAAAGTCTAAAGTATTTATAGGAGCAAAAAAATCTATATCATTTTTGGAGATTATTTTTAAATTTTCGTCTATGTTCAATGGGGCTTTTGCACTATCATTGTCAAATTCTATGCCTAATTTAGTAGCTGGAGCAAAGGCATAATCAGGCGCCTTTACATCTCTTTTGCCTAAAAATGATATTGTTTTGAAATTTTCTTTATGTCCGCTATCGTCCCAAATAATAAATTTTTTATCTAGCGTAAATCTTATTGGATCACCTTGTCCATAATATGGCGGAACTCCCGTACTTACGAAAGCTTGAAATAAATTTGAAGCTATAATAACCGCCGATATTACAAAAGCCATTAGCGCAGGTTTATTTAATGGACGAAATTTCTTATCACCAATTTCATCATCAAAAGCTCTAAATTTAGGTGCAAACAAAAACATTACACCAAGGAGCAAAATAACCGACCAAAATACAACCTCAGCCCAAAAATAAGTATGAAGTCCAAAAACAGTGAGCGCAAACCCTTGATCTAAATCTCTATGCGCATGGTTTCCAAATTGCGCAAAAGATTGCCAAAGCCCAAAAGCAGTAACTATTAAAAGCATGGCTAAATATTTTGCTTTCATACCATATCTTACGATAAATAGTGCCAAAACACCTATGAAAATCATAGCCTCTCTTTGTCCCCAACAAAGCACACAAGGACTATCTTTTAATATATAACCAACATAAAAATTTGCTATACCAACTGGCAATAAAATTATCAAAAACCCAGCCAAACACATTAAGGCGTAAAATAATTTAGTTTTTTTAATATCACTCATGTTTTATCCTTATAAATTCATAATGGTAAGCAAAGCACCGGCTTTGTGTCCAATATAAAAATAGATCATAAACAACCAAGATGCAACCAATAATGTAAATGCTAACTTTTCTGCTTGCGGTCTTGTTATGATGAGAATCAAGGCTATAAGAACCAAAAAAATTTGTAAAAATTCCATTACAAAATCTCCTTTCAAAAATTTGTTTTCTATGTTATGATAATAAAACTTAAAAAGCTATAATCAATTATGTGATTTTAATCATAAAAATTTATGGTTTTGAAGTGGATTATTTATGGCTCAAGATAGGTTGAAAATTTTCATAGAAGATACAAAAGGTAATAGTTATAGTCTATATAAATTTCTACTAAAACCGATGAGAGAAAATTTGCTTAGCTTATTTTAAGCATTAAAAATCTCAACAATCTCATCACGCCTTAAAACGCAAAATTAGCATATTATTCATAAAGTAAATTTGGCTTAAAAAGCCAAATTTAGCCAATCTATTGGCAGTTATAACACTCAATTGAGCGATCATTTACGTCGTTGCTATCTGGGCTTTCGCTACGTAAATAATAGGTCGATTTTAACCCCAAACGCCACGCAAGAGTATAGAGCTCATGCAACATTCGCCCGCTACTTCCCTTTAATTTAATAAATAAATTTAAAGACTGCCCTTGATCGAGCCATTTTTGACGGATTGCGCCCGCTTTTATGATGAGTGATTGATCAATATCGTAGGCTGAAACGTAGTAATTATAGGTCTCTACATTTAAATTTGGCACCACAACAGGTATCATTCCGCTAAGATTGCTCTCAAACCACTTGCGCTTATAAACAGGCTCAATAGTCTGCGTCGTGCCGACTAAAATAGAGATGCTAGAAGTAGGCGCAACCGCCATCAAATAGCCATTTCGCATGCCGTCGCGTTTTACCTTTTCGCGCAGATAATCCCAGTCGCGTCCAGCGTTGAAAATGCCGCCATTTGTAAGCGCGATCGCTTCTTTATTTGCGCTATCTATCGGCATTTCGCCTTTGCTCCAACGACTACCTTCAAATAGCGGATAGACCCCACGCTCAACAGCTAAATTTGATGAAGCCAAAATCGCTTCATAGCTGACATTTTCCATCAATTTATCTATAAATTCAAAGTGCTCTTGCGAACCCCAATGGATCTTTTTACTAGCCAAAAGCTCAGCCTCGCCCATCACGCCAAGCCCCACTGCGCGATTTGCTTCGTTTGTGCGCTTTGTCTTTTCTGTCGGGTAGAAATTTAGATCGATTACATTATCTAGCATTCGCACAGCCAAAGGAACGACGCGCGCTAAATCTTCTTGTGTGTAAATTTTAGACAAATTTATACTAGCTAGATTACAAACCGCCGTTTGCCCTAAAATCGCCTCTTTTTCTACAACATAAACCATCTTATCATCAATCACATCAAGCGCTGTTAATTTCGATGCTTTTTTACCGCAAACGATGTCGTTTTCCTCGTATAGTTTTATGCTGCCGTCTTTGAAAATAACCTTGATTTTATAGTGATTTGGCGATGTATTTTGGAAAATTTCAGTGCATAAATTTGAGCTTCTAATAATTCCTGCGTGGGAATTTGGATTGCGATGATTTGCATTATCTTTAAAGCATAAAAACGGCATTCCGCTCTCAAAATATGAGATTAAAATTTTACGCCAAAGCTCTTTTGCACGGACTTTTTCTTTTAAAATTTCATCTTGATTTTCATACTCTTCATAGCGTTTTTCAAACTCTTCGCCGTAAAGATTTGTCAAATCACTAGCAGAATACGGATCAAAAAGCGTCCAATACTCATCATTTAAAACGCGCTTCATAAATAGATCATTTATCCATAAAGCTGGGAAAATCTCATGTGTTCTACGGCGCTCTTCACCCGCGTTTTTACGCAAATCAAGAAAATCTTCAACATCTAAATGCCACGGCTCAATATATGTAGCGATCGCGCCTTTGCGGGTGCCTAGCTGATCTACTGCTACGCAAATGTCATTTGTGATTTTTAAAAATGGTATGATGCCGCCAGCCGCGTTTTTATTATTATCAATCGAACTACCAATCGCACGAACCTGACTCCAATCAAGCCCGACTCCACCGCCAAATTTGGATAAAATCGCGCTCTCTTTATACACATCAAAAATCCCCTCGATATTATCAGGTACAGATGAGACATAGCATGAGCTTAGCTGATGGCGTGCTGTGCGGGCGTTTGAAAGTGTCGGAGTAGCGCACATGACTTCAAATTTAGATAGCAAATCATAAAACTCCTTTGCATAATACATTCTATCTGTCTCGTTTTGCGCCAAAAACATCGCGATTGCCATGAAGACTTGTTGTGGAAGCTCTATTGGTTTATTATCCTTATCTTTTAAAATATATCGATCGTGCATGGTTTTTATGCCCATGTATGTAAATTGCAAATCGCGCTCAGGGCGAATATATGCGTTTAATTCGTCTAAATCGTATTTTTGAGCAAGCCCATCTATGATACGCCCAGCAGCGACGCCACGCTTAAAATAATCACGCAAATGATTATAAGTCGAAGTGCCTGTAACCTTATGATACAAATCATACAAAAACAACCGCGCCGCAACATAGGTCCAATCTGGGCTGTCGATATCAATCTTTTCGACGGCGGTTTTGATTAGTGTTTGCTGAATTTCTTCTGTTGAGATTAGGTCTTTAAACTGAATTTTTGCGTCTAATTCTAGCTCGGAAATAGAGACATTTTGTAAGCCATCTACCGCGCGATTTGTATATTTTTTGATTTTAGAAAGGTCTAATTCTTCAACACGTCCGTTGCGTTTGGTAACTCTTATTCGCACCATATATTCTCCTTAAAATTTAAATAACAAATCGCGGATTATAATGAAATTTAAATTAAGATAACTACAAATGAGAAAAATTATAATAAATTTTAAATTTTATTCGATTTTATCTTGACAAATGAAATTTTACGTTGTATAATCCCGCTTTCTTTTACGATGGGGTATCGCCAAGCGGTAAGGCAATTGGTTTTGGTCCAATCATCCGGAGGTTCGAATCCTCCTACCCCATCCACTTTTTTTTAAATCCCTTAATCTTATCGCAGAGTAGAGCAGTGGTAGCTCGTCGGGCTCATAACCCGAAGGTCGGTGGTTCAAATCCGCCCTCTGCAACCAGTTTTTTGTAAAATTTATTTACAAGAAAACAATATAACCAGCTTTATATACTCATTAAAAGTCCGTTTGAAATTAAAAAATCTTACAAATTTATCTAGCGAATCATGTGTAAAGTTAAAATAGTCAACGTTGATTTGACTAAGCAAAATTTAACAAGAATAAATCTAAATGGCTTACATCCTTATCAAAACGCTCTATAAAAAGGCGTCGGTATTGATGATCGGCTGGGTTTTTAAATTTCTAGCCAAATTTACGCCATGATTATCATGTGGTACAATCAATTTTCTAGTCAAATTTAATCTCAAATTCTTATTTGGCTTTGACTTTTAATTTAAAATTTGTAAAAAAGTTTTTATTTTTTAGCTTAAATTTATCTGTTGGAATTACATTATTTTATGTGCTATTTGCTCGAAATTTACCTTGCGTTATGGCTTTGTTGTTTGACTTTAAGGCGCACAATTTCAAAATATCTTTTTAAAATCCGAGCCTCTAAAACGCCAAAATTACTATTGTTTTTATTTGTAATTAGGTTACAAATCCAAGATTTAAATTAATTTTTAACGCAAAATTTTAATTGTCTATGATCGGAAATTTATATCTTTTAAAAACATTCACTTAAATTTTTGCCGTTTTTATCTATACAAACCTGCCACCCTCGTCTAAAAATATCAAAATTTACTCCGCCCAAGTAATCCATCTAAAAAACACACTCAAATTTCAATCTGGCGGACGATAGCCAACTTTCGCGCCGGGTTTTTTGCGCTTCGTGTTTAAATTCTCGCCCAAATTTGCCTCGCTACCGCACAAATTTTCATCAGAAATTTCACGCAAATTTGTCATATTCTCGCCTAAATTCTTGCGCATTTTCTTTGCATTTTTGCGCCTGTTTTCAAGCTCTACCGCATCTTGTAAGGCGTCTTCACCATCAAATTTCGTCCCATCTAAAAAACGCGAATTATCATCAAATTGCCTCGTTTTTATCCCCCAAATCAGCCCCAAAAGCGTAATAAAACCAAGCATCAGCGAAACGCCAATCATCATCGCAATCGTTGCATTCATCATCTATCCTTTAAATTTCATTTTGATTCGTAGCGAATTTAACACCACGATTATCGAACTAGCACTCATCGCCAACGCCGCAAAAAGCGGGATAATCGCCCCAATCATTGCAACCGGAACAAAAATCGCATTATAAACTAGCGAAAAGCCCAAATTTTGCTTAATATGTAGCAAAGTTTGACGCGAAATTTTCACCGCATTTAAAAGCCCATGCAAATCATCATCTAGCAACACAACATCGCTTTTACCCAGACTAACATCAGCCCCATGCCCCATAGCAACGCCCACATTTGCGCACTTTAATGCGATCGCATCGTTAATTCCATCGCCGACCATTACGACATTTTTGCCATTTTTTATCAAATTTTGCACGAAATTTGCCTTTTCATCAGGCAACATCTGTGCATAAAAATGCTTGATTTTAAGCTCTTTTGCGACCGCGCTTACCACATCTAAATTATCGCCACTTAGCAAAAATATCTCAAATTTCATCGATTTTAGCGCATCAATAATCTGCCCAGCCTCCGCGCGGATCTCATCTTCTAGCTCAAATCCAGCGCAAATCCCGCTCTCATCGGCAAAAAAATAGTTTGTCTTTTGCGTTTTTGGCGTAGTAAAGCCAATTTCACTCATAAATTTCGCGCTCCCGCCATAAAATTTGCGCCCATTAAATTCCGCGCTAATTCCCCTGGCTTGGATATTTTTTACATTTTGCAAAATCAAATTTGAGCTAGAAATATCTAAATTTCCACCAAATTTTAAATCACAAAACTCCATCACAGCACGCGATACAATATGCCCCGAAGCGCGCAATAAAGCCACTAGCACTTTTTCATCAAACTCTTTAAATTTGATAAAATTTACAACCCTTAAGCGTGATTTTGTAAGCGTCCCGGTTTTATCAAAAACCACCACTTTGCACTTAGCAAGCGACTCGATTATGCGCGCTTCCTTGAAAATCACTCTCTTTTTTAGCCCGACGCCAAGCCCTACAATACTAGCCGTAGGCGTAGCAAGTCCTAGCGCACACGGACACGCGATCACAACAACGCAAACACAAGCCACAAGCGCACTTTGAAAATCCGCTTTAATAAACCAAAACGCAAAAGTAACCACCGCCAAAGCCAAAATTACAAGCGAAAATTTGCCAGAAATTTCGTTTGCGATTTTTTCTATTTTGGGTTTATTTAGCGTCGCATTTTCAAGCAAATTTATAATCTTATTTAAAAAAGAATTTTCAAAATCACTCCCAGCGCGATATAAAATTTGCCCATCTATGCAAGTCGCGCCAGAGCTGATTTTATCGCCCTTAGTGCAAAAAACAGGCGCGCTTTCGCCGCTAATTTCAGAGTAGTCAAAACTCCCCTCGCCACTAATTATCTCACCATCAATTAGCGTTTTTGCGCCAGGTTTAATCAAAATTTCATCATCTACTAAAATTTCGCGCGGATTTAAAAAAACACTCTTTCCATCGCGCAAAATTTCAACATCATTTAGTACGAAATTTGAGAGGCTATCAAGCGTATCGGCGGCACGTTTTTTCGTGATGGCCTCTAAATATTTGCCGATAAATATAAAGGTGATTATCATGCAAACAGACTCAAAATATGTCTCGCCACGCCTAGAAAACATCACAAAAACAGAGTAAAAATATGTCAAAGACGCCCCCGCGCAAACTAGCAAGTCCATATTTGCCACGCGCGATTTTATCGCATTAAATGCGCCTTTGAAAAACTCACTCCCCGTGTAAAAAAGCACAGGCGTAGCCAAAATAAACTCCGCAAAGTGCAAAATATCCTTTGTTTTAGCATCAATCCCAGTGTAATACCCACTATAAAGCGCGACCGCAATCCACATGATATTCATCGTCGCAAATAGCCCAACAAGCAATTTCATATAAAATTTATGCCGTTTTGCGGTGTTTTGCACTTCGCTTCTAGTAGCATCGTAAGGCAAAGCGTTATAGCCTATTGAGCCAATCAGTGTAAAAATTTGCGATAGAGAAATTTGCGTCTCATCCCAGACGATACGCGCTTTATTTGTTGTGCCATTGATAGCGACTTCTAAAATCCCTTCCGCGCGAGATAGCACCTTTTCATTTAGCCACACGCAAGCAGAGCAGTGAATATTCTCAATCACAATGTAAATTTCTCTAAAACCATCACTCGTATTTTTGACATAATTTTTATAAATTTCATCGCAATTTTGCGGGATCTCTTGCATGTTAGCAGGATTTAAAGTAGTCGCGCCAAGCTTATCATAAAACGCGTCCAAACCGCTACCGCGCAACAAATTATAGACTTGTTTGCAGCCATTACAGCAAAATTTATGCCCGTTATCATCTATTAATTGCGTCTCATCAAATTTCAAACCGCAGTGTTCGCATTTAAATTTCATAGTTTTCCTAAATTTCATCAAAATTTGGTGGATTTTAGCGAATTTCGCCCTAATTTTCTTTTAATTGACATAAAAGCTAAATTTAACTAATATACGCGACTTTCAAATTTTTATTAACTGCAATTTTCTTAAAGAGGACAGATGGAAAATACAAATCAAAATAGCACAAAAAAGGTGCATGCAAAAACTCACGTCCCAGTTGATGGGTATAAAATCGAAGAGCTTAGGGCGATGGAGCTAGATGAGCTTGTAAAAATAGCTTTGGATTTAGGCATAGAAAACCCGCGCGAATTTCGTCGGCAAGATCTTGTTTTTGAAATTTTAAAGGCGCAAACAAACCAAGGTGGGTACATTTTATTTACTGGAATTTTAGAGATTACTAGCGAAGGATATGGCTTTTTACGCGGAATTGATGGAAATTTCAGCGACAGCATAAATGACGCTTATGTAAGCTTAAGCCAAATTCGTAAATTTGCCCTTCGCGTTGGCGATATCGTAACAGGACAGGTGCGCGAACCAAAAGATCAAGAAAAATACTACGCGCTTTTAAAGATTGAAGCAGTAAATTATCGTTCAATCGCAGAAGTTAAAGATCGTCCATTATTTGAAAATTTAACTCCGCTATTCCCGCGCGAAAAAATTCGCTTTGAGTACGATCCGACAAAGCTTACAGGGCGTGTTGTTGATCTTTTTACACCGATTGGCAAAGGACAGCGCGGCTTAATCGTAGCTCCGCCACGTAGCGGTAAAACCGAACTTATGAAAGAGTTGGCGCACGGAATTTCACAAAATCACCCTGAGATAGATCTTTTGGTGTTGCTTGTTGATGAGCGTCCAGAAGAGGTTACTGATATGCAGCGCTCTGTAAAAGGTGAGGTTTTTAGCTCTACTTTTGATCAGCCAGCTTATAATCACGTCCGCGTAGCAGAATTGGTAATCGAAAAGGCAAAACGCGCCGTCGAAATGGGAAAAGATGTTGTGATTTTATTGGATAGCATTACGCGACTTGCACGAGCTTATAATACAGTCACGCCAAGTAGTGGCAAAGTGCTAAGTGGTGGCGTTGATGCAAACGCTTTGCATAAACCAAAACGCTTCTTTGGTGCAGCGCGAAATATCGAAAATGGCGGATCGCTCACAATTATCGCGACCGCGTTAATCGATACAGGATCACGTATGGATGAGGTAATTTTTGAAGAGTTTAAAGGCACAGGTAACAGCGAAATCGTGCTAGATAGAAACATATCTGATCGCCGAATTTACCCTGCGATTAATATCTTAAAATCAGGCACCAGAAAAGAAGAGCTCCTACAAAAACCTGATAATCTACAAAAAATTTGGATAATCCGCTCAGCTATGTCAAATTTAGGCGATGTTGAAGCACTTAAATTCTTATACTCAAAAATGTTAAAAACAAAAGACAACGAAGAGCTTTTAGCGATAATGAATGAGTAAATTTTAATAAAACAAAAGGATAAAAAGATGAAAAAATTTGTAGCGATTTTTATGTTTTTTGGTATTTTAAGTTTAGCCTTTGGCGAGCAAAACAGCGTAAAAAATGTCGAAAATTCCAAAAAAAGTGATGCGACCATAGCGCAAAATCACAGCGCAAAACCACAAAATAATGCGCAAATTTCTTCAAAAAATTTAGACAAAAACGCAACAAATCAAGGTGAAATCTCAAGCGACAAATCGCAATTTCAGCTACAAAAGTGCAAAAATTTAAACAAATTTATCACCGTTTATGGCTCATCTCAAATGCAAATCGCACCCGATTTTGCAGTAGTGACATTTAGCATAAAATCAGAAGCAACCACCCAACAAGACGCGCTAAATGCAGTTTTAAATTTAGGCGAAAAGATAGATAATTTTTTAAACACAAACGCAATTTTAGACACAAACCGCGAACTACTAAGCAGTGGTGTTGATATGAGCAAGGAAGGCGGTCTCCTTTCAAAAACAACGTACATCGGCTATCGCTACTACAAGGTAAAAATCACAAATTTAAAATCATACGCGCAGTTTGTAAGCGATTTGGTGGCTATTGGCGGGATTAGCGATTTGACGATTAAATTTGATGATTCTAAAATTTTAGAGCATAAAAAAACACTCAAAGACGCAGCGATCAAAGACGCTCTTACAAAAGCGCAAGATTTTGCATATGCAGCACAGACTTCGCCTTGCGAGGCTATTGAAATCGAAGAGCTTGGCGATAAAGAAAATTTGCGCGAACTTAGCGAAAAAGATATAAAATCAGCAATGATAAGTTCAGGACCGTTCATCATAGAAACAAATGTAAAAGTAAAATTTGGATTAAATTAATGCAAACTCTCGCACTAAAATATCGTCCGCGCAAATTTGATGAATTAATCGGGCAAGAAACAATCTCTAAATCTCTTTGCAATGCCCTAAATAGCGGTAGATTAGGACACGCTTACTTATTTAGCGGTTTGCGCGGAAGCGGAAAAACATCAACAGCTAGAATTTTTGCAAAATCTCTGGTTTGTTCGCACGGACCAACAGCTTTGCCTTGTGAAATGTGCGAAAATTGCACAATGGCAAATACCTCTCGTCATATCGACATCATTGAGCTAGACGCAGCTAGCCACCGCAAAATAGACGATATTCGCGAACTAATCGAGCAAAGCCGTTACGCGCCGAGCGTGGCGCGCTTTAAGGTTTTTATCATTGATGAAGTGCACATGCTAA
>CAUTSW010000020.1:0-19018 GCA_963541085.1 uncultured Campylobacter sp. | reverse complement strand
TGGATTAATTCCCCTATAAATGGATATTTTTAAGAAGGTTTAAGGTTTTTGTAAATTTATACCGCAAACTACCAAAATCAATAAAAGATAATCCGCTTTTATTGAGCTAAAAATTATATGTAAATATTTAAACCTTTTTTAAATTTATCAAGAATTTCAAAGCTAAAATTTGCTTATAAACCGCGATTATCGTCGCAATTTTACCGCTTTTATCCGCTGTATTTGTAAGATAAATTTGTTCTTATGTCCAAATTGTGCACACCTTATTACCTATGCTACAATTACTATTTTTAATCGCGGTGGCGCAAATTTACTTAAAAATTTATCCACACAAAAAAGGGTGAAAACACCCTTTAATCTACATATATTTTTTCAAAACTTGCGGAATTTCGATTGAGCCATCGCTTTTTTGATAGTTTTCGATAATCGCGATAAGCGTGCGCCCAACCGCCAAAGATGAGCCATTTAGCGTATGTACGAGCGTATTTTTCTTGCCATCTTTAAAGCGAATTTTTGCTCTGCGCGCCTGAAAATCGCGACAATTGCTGATTGAGCTAATTTCGCGGTATCTATTTTGCCCTGCAAGCCATACCTCAAGGTCAATCGTTTTCGCCGCTGAAAAGCCCAAATCCCCGCTACAAAGGAGCATCTGCCTGTGCGCAAGTCCAAGCGAAGTAAGCAAATCAGAAGCGCACGAAACCATCTCTTTAAACATTTTTTCACTCTCATCAGGATGTGTAATCGCGACTAATTCGACCTTTTCAAACTGATGCTGGCGAATCATGCCACGCGTATCACGCCCAGCAGAACCCGCCTCTTTACGAAAACAATGGCTATAGCTTGTAAGCTTAATCGGAAGCTCTTCGGCACTTAAAATTTCATCATTGAATAAATTTGTCGCAGTAACTTCGCTCGTAGGAATGAGATATAAATCTTGCTCGTCGCTATCTACTTTATAGAGATCATCTTTAAATTTTGGCAGTTGCCCTGTGCCAAAAAGGATATTTTCGCGCACCAAAAACGGCATATTCACAAGCTCAAATCCGCGCGCGCGATTAAACTCAATCATATAATTTATAAGTGCCATATTAAGCCTAGCACCCTCGCCACGAAGCACAGTAAAACGGCTACCAGAGAGCTTTACCCCGCGCGTAAAATCAAGCCAACCAAGATTTTCGCCAAGCTCAAAATGCTCTTTTGGTGTAAAATCAAATTTCGGTCTTTCGCCGATCTCTTTTAGGCAAACATTCTCATTTTCATCAGCTCCCAAAGGCACATCATCATCAATGATATTTGGCACTCGCACGGCTATATATTCAAGCTTGGATTCAAGCGTTTGCGCCGTTTCATTTGCGGTGGCGATTAGCTTTTTATTTTGAGCTAAAATTTCTTTTAGTTCATCTAAATTTTCGCCATTTTTAGCGCGGATTCCTAGCTCTTTGCTCTTTAAATTTTGGATATTTTGTAAATTTTCTAGCTGAGATTTTGCCTTTTTAAGCGCGTCATATGTATCTAAAAGCTCACTTAAAACGCCATCATCTACCTTTTTTGCCTTTAGTTTTTTATTAAATTCATCAAAATTTGTCTCAATCAAACGTAAATTTATCATTTTTGCCCCTATTTTTTTGTTGAAAGATAGTTATTTAAAGCACCAATATACGCCTTTGCGCTCGCCATAAGCGTATCTACATCAAGCCCATGCCCAATATATGCGCCCTCCTCTTCAAACTGAATTTTTACAACGACATTCGCCAATGCATCTTTTCCCTGCGAAACCGATTTAACCTGATAATCTTTTAATGCGCCACTAATTTTCGTGATCTTATCAATTGCTTTAAAAAGCGCATCAATAACACCATTTCCGACCGCCTCATCAGTGCAAATTTCGCCATCTTTTTTAAGCGAAATTTTAGCCCCAGCATCTGCGCCACTTGTTAGCGCAAAAGATAACGATAAAACCTCTAAATTTCTAGGCGGTTTTACCATCTCATCAGTGATTAAAGCGCGCAAATCATCATCGAAAATCTCTTTTTTCTTATCCGCTAAAATTTTAAATTTCTCAAACGCTCTATTTAACTCACCCTCATCAAGCTCAATACCCAAAAATTTGAGTTTTTCACTAAATGCGTGACGACCTGAGTGTTTGCCTAAAACAAGATTATCTTTTTGCAATCCAATATCGCTAGCACACATAATTTCATACGTTTGAGCATGCTTTAAGACGCCATCTTGATGGATACCACTCTCGTGTAAAAAGGCGTTTTTGCCGACAATTGCCTTATTTGGCTGAGGTTCGATGCCTGTAACACTTGTGATTAGTCTGCTTGTTGGGTAAATTTCTTTAAAATTTATACCTGTGTGAAGTACGCCGAATATATCTTTGCGCGTTTTCATCGCCATTACGATCTCTTCAAGTGCGGCATTTCCTGCACGTTCGCCGATACCATTTATCGTGCATTCGACCTGTCTTGCGCCATTTTTTATCGAAAATAGGCTGTTTGCCACGGCTAGACCCAAATCATTGTGATTATGCACGGATAAAATAGCACGATCACCTATAAAATACGCCATTTCACTTATAAATTCAGCCATCTCGCTAGGTGTTCGATAGCCAACTGTATCTGGTAAATTTATCGTCGTCGCACCAGCCATAATCGCCGCGTCGCAAATTTCTTTCAAAAACGAAATTTCAGAGCGCGTCGCATCTTCGCAACTAAACTCCACATCGTTTATAAAAGTTTTTGCATATTGCACCGCTTCAACAGCGCGCTTTATGACGACATCAGGACTCATTTTAAGCTTATACTCCATATGGATCGGGCTAGTCGCGATAAAGGTGTGAATACGGCTAAATTTTGCCCCTTTTAGCGCATTTGCAGCGGCTAAAATATCGCGCTCAACTGCGCGAGCTAGCGAACAGACTATGATTTTTTCGCTATTTTTTGCAATTTGTGAAATCGCATCAAAGTCCCCAGGACTAGCCGCTGCAAAACCAGCCTCAATAATATCTACACCTAGGCGCTCAAGCTGCGCTGCTACGTGGATCTTTTCATCTATATTCATCGATGCGCCAGGGCTTTGTTCGCCATCACGCAAAGTTGTATCAAATATCAAAACTCTATTTTTATCCATGATTTTATCTCCTTGATTTTTATTTTTGCAAAGTTTAAATTTTTGAGCAATTTAGCGTGTCAGCAATAGATTTTTAATCTCGATTTTTGGTAAAAATTTAATGGATTTTGCAACCCCATCGCTACTCATATTATCCCTTTTTTATACGTTTAAATTTGGCAGTGCAAATCGTATAAAACATGCGTGCAATGCCATAAAATACGTAAGCTGATGTAACAAAGACTAAAAATTGCAAACGATATAGATAAAATAGTGAGAAAAATAACACAAGCAATATCAAAACGCGCAAAAATCTCGCTTTTTTTAGGTCTATTTTTTTAAAGCTTGGATAGCGGACATTGCTCACCATTAAAATCGCTAGAAGTAAAGCAAGTAATAAAAATACCCACTCAAATCCGCTAAAAATTTCAAATTTTGTGTAAATTCCGACCCAAGATACGAGCGTTACAGCAGCTGTTGGTATGGGGAGTCCGATAAAAAATTTTGGATCATATGTGCCTGTTGTTACATTAAACCTAGCTAGTCTAATCGCGCCAAAAACAGCGAAAAATCCAGACACAAGCACACCTAATCTACCAAAATTACTACCGATAACGTGATAAAAAAGCACAGCCGGAGCGACGCCAAATGCAATCAAATCAGCAAGCGAATCAAACTCAACACCAAATTTCGATGTCGTATTTGTCATCCTAGCTACGCGCCCATCAAATCCATCAAGTATCAAAGAGAGCACAACATAAAAAATCGCTTTTGCATAATCGCCATTTATCGTAGCAAAGATACTAATCATTCCGCAAAATGCACTCGCAGCAGTGAATAAATTTGGCAAAATATACATAATTTGTGGTGGATTTTCATTTTCTTTCATTAAATTTTACCTTTTTATAAATTTTATGCTTTGTAAATTTAGTCTAAATTTAAGTCAAAATCGCGCTAAAAATTTAGACTAAATTTGGTGGCAAAAGAGACACTTATTTTTAAACGCTATGTCTAAAACTTACTTTAATTTGCTGGATAAATTCTAAATTTAAACTTACACTATTAATATCAAAATTTTAACACTATCTCACATGCTAAATTTACACAGCCAAACTAAAAAACTGACATCAAATTTACCCGCGCAAAATTTCGCGCTATATTTTTACAAATACAAAAATTTATCAAATTGACGTATCAAAACTCGCGCAAAATTTACCAAATTTTACGCGCCTACTTTTTCGCCTTTTTCGCTCTCATCTATTTGCAAGCGTGTTGGCAACCCATTTTCACTCTCGAAATTTGAGATAATTTCGCGCACTTTTTTGCCCTCTATTGTCTCTTCTTCGTAGAGTACTTTGACCATGTTTTCTATTGCGCCGCTGTAAATTTCAAGAGATTTTATAACTGCTTCATAGCGTGTTGTAAGGACATCTTTTACATAAAGATCTAGTTTTTCAGCAGTTTTATCGCTGTAATCTTTGATCGTCTGTCCTGCCAAAAATGTATTGCGCTGTTTTTCAAGCACCATAAGTCCCGCCTCATCACTCATTCCATACATCGAAAACATAGCTTTAATAATATCCGTAGCGCGTTCTAAATCGTTGCTTGCGCCGGTTGAAATTTCTTTTATAAAAACCTGCTCAGCAGCGCGTCCGCCAAGCAAAGTATCAACTTCAGCAATCAATTCATGCTTTTGCATCAAAAATTTATTCTCTTCTGGCGTATTTAGCGTATAGCCAAGTGCCGCCAATCCGCGTGGCACAATGGAGACCTTTGTAACACGTTTTGCACCTTTGGTAATCTCGGCTATTAGCGCGTGTCCGCACTCATGATATGCGACGATGCGTTTTTCTTTTTGATTTACACGGCGCGATTTTTTCTCTAAACCTGCAATTGTGCGCTCAACGGCTTCAAGCAAATCGCTTTGCTCTACATCGTTTTTTGAGGCACGACCAGCAAGAAGGGCGGCTTCGTTTATAACATTTTCTAAATCCGCCCCCGCAAGTCCTGTTGTGAGCCTAGCAATATCTTCGATATTTACATTAGGAGCTAATTTTACGTCTTTTGAATGAACGCGCAAAATATCACAACGCCCCTTAAAATCGGGCTTATCTACTAAAACCTGCCTATCAAATCGCCCTGGACGCAAAAGCGCAGCATCTAAAATTTCTGGGCGGTTTGTAGCTGCAATCACAATAACAGGTGCTTTATCGCCATCAAATCCGTCCATTTCCGATAAAAGCTGATTTAAAGTCTGCTCGCGTTCGTCGTTTCCACCACCAACGCCACCTGATGAGCGAGATTTTCCAATCGCGTCAATCTCATCAATAAACACAATCGAAGGTGCTTCATTTTTCGCATTTTCAAACAGATCACGCACGCGTGAAGCACCAACGCCCACAAACATTTCAATAAAACTAGACGCAGAAATCGAAAAAAATGGCACACTAGCCTCGCCCGCAACCGCGCGCGCTAGAAGAGTTTTACCAGTGCCTGGAGGGCCAACGAGCAAAATTCCTTTTGGGATTTTTGCGCCCAAACGCAAATATTTATCTGGAAATTTAAGATAATCAACTATCTCTTGAACCTCTTCTTTTGCCTCTTCAACTCCGGCTACGTCGCTAAATTTTACATTTGGTTTTTCTGAATTTACAAGTTTTTTTGAGCTACCAACACCCAAAATTCCGCCACCGACATTTTTTTGCATACGACTAATAAGCAAAAACCAAATTCCAAAAAATATGAGCGGTGGAATAACCCAACTAAAAATCATATCCATAACTCCATTACTCTCATTAAATGATGAATATGGAATTTTATTTGCGTCTAAAATCGTGATCAAATTTGGATCAGAGACCTTTTTGGCAGAGTAAAGAACAGAACTGCCTTGGGCTTTTATAGTCGTTTGACCAATGAATACTTTTGAGACTTCGTTTTTTGCAATCATATTTTTTAGTTCAGAATAGCCTACCTCTTGTGTGCGCATATTAGAACCCACAAATTGAGAATCACCCGCAAAAGTTTTAAACAAAAAAATAGCAACAAATGCAAAAATCGCAAAGACAAAAATCGGATTTTTATTAAAAAAATTGTTGTTGTTATTGTTGTTTTGTTGATTTGAATCCATTATTCCCCCTCTTTTTTAAAGACAAAACTGCACCACTCGTTTTCGCGTTTTATTTCAAGTAGCGTCAAATCTTTAAAATTTGTTTTAATTGTGTCAAGATATTTTTCTAAAATTCCTGAAATAATTAAAATTCCGCCAGTTTTCAAGCAATTTTTTAGATCATTTTGTATGATTATGATAACATCGGCGATGATATTTGCGACAACGATATCAAATTTTGCGAAATTTGCGCATGAAATTTGAGCTGAATTTACACCAAAATTTGAATTCAAATTTAACTCAGGTTGTGCTTGTAAATTTGCGCCCGAATTTGCGTCAATTTCTGCTGAGTTTTCGCTATTGCAAGAGATTAAATTTACTCCATCATTGCCGATATTTACCATATTGCCAGATGCGTCGCCATTTGCGCTACCAACCCACGTTTTTTCTAGTGTAAGTCTATTTTTTTCGGCATTTTCGCGCGTAGATTTTATTGCTAATTCATCAGTATCGCACGCGCTAACCTTTGCACCAAGTGCCGCTGCGCTTAGGCTTAAAATCCCGCTTCCACAGCCAACATCAAGCAAACTTTGCCCAGCATTAAGATACTTTTGAATCAAATTTAAACACATATTTGTGCTCTCATGATGCCCTGATCCAAATGCAAGTCCAGGATCGATAATGATATTTTTAAGCCCATTTTTAGGCGCTTCCCAGCTAGGGCGCACATAAATTTCACCAACCTGCACAGGCGCGACACCCTTTTTATACTCATCAATCCAATTTTTATTATCTTTTATTTGCAAATCTAAATTTAAAGAAATTCTCTCTTTCGTTTTAACTTTTAGATTTTCATTTAAACGTTTATAAAACTCCAAAAATGCAAATTTTAGAATTTCTAGGTCGTTTTCATCGCGGATTATGAATGAATTTTCGCACTCTTCAATACACTCTACGCCTAAATCAAAGGCGAAATTTTTAAAAATTTGAATTTGGTTGCTAGAGATTGTGAGTTCAAAATACTTTTCGTTCATAACTTAAATTTTCCTAAAAATAAATAAAACGGCGATTTTACAAAAAAATAGTTCAATTTTTGCTTAGTTTTAAGGCCTCTTTTAAATCAATTTTGCCTTCATAAAATGCTTTGCCAATGATAACGCCACCTATTTTTGGATTTTGCACCATCGATTTTAGCTCAGAAATTTCGCTTACTCCGCCACTTACAATCGTGCAAATCCCGCTCGCATCGGCGATATCTTCGCTAAATTTTACATTCGCCCCGCAAAGCATACCATCTTTGCTAATATCGGTGCAAATTATCGCCTCAACCGCACTGTTTGCGTATTCGCGCGCAAGTTCGAGAGCTGATGTTTCGCTAATATCAGCCCAGCCTTGCGTAGCTACGCGCCCATTTTTCGCATCAATACCAACTACAATGCGATAAATTTGCGCCATCTCTTTTACAAAATTTGGATTTTTAAGCGCAACAGAACCTAAAATCACACGTTTTACGCCCAAATTTATATACCTTTTAATGGCATCTTCATCGCGAATTCCGCCACCTACCTCGACATTAAGCGACGTATTTTTTACGATTTCTTCAATGCTTTTTAAATTTTGATCTTTACCCGCAAACGCGCCATCTAAATCCACTACATGTAGCCATTTCGCGCCAAAATTTTCAATCATTTTTGCAAACTCAAGAGGGTTTTTGCCATAAATTTTAGCACTTTGCATTTCGCCTTTATTTAGGCGCACAACGCAACCTTCTTTTAGATCAATTGCTGGGAAAATTTCCATTATAACTCCATGAAATTTTTGATGATTTTTAGCCCATTTTCGTGGCTTTTTTCAGGGTGCGCTTGAAAACCAAAAACATTATCTTTCGCCACCGCGCTTACAAACTCATAACCATAATTTGTGCGCCCCAAAACTACGCTATCATCGCATAAAACGTGATAAGAATGCACAAAATATAGATAAATTTCATCATTTAAATTTGCATTTATTTTTGTCTGTTTAGCAAATTTTAGCTCATTCCAGCCAACGTGCGGGATTTTGATTTTTGGCGCAAATACGCCATTGTGTGTGAATAAATTTGACGCGCCTAAATTTGTATCGCTAAATTTTGATGTATCAAATTTCACCACTTCGCCATTAATTACGCCAAGCCCAGCAGTTTCGCCAAACTCGTAGCTCTTTTCAAAAAGTAGCTGCATTCCAAGACAAATGCCTAAAAATGGCTTCCCGCTAGCTATAAACTCGCGCAAAGCCACGTCTAAATTTAGGGCGTGAATTTTACTCATCGCCTCGCCAAATGCGCCAACACCAGGTAGCAAAATACGATCAAATTTAGTTAAATTTTCCGCCTCGCGCACGATTTGCGTCTTTGCACCAAGATAATCAAACACATTTTGTACACTACGTAAATTTCCTGCACCATAATCGATAATACCTATCACGACGCGTCCTTATTTAAAGCGTGTTTAAACTCAGGGATAATCTGGCAAATTTGGGCTTCTATTTGCTTTTCACTTTCGCAATTTGCAAGAGTTTTGATTTGAGATTTCAAAAGCTCTAAATCATAATTAAACTCATTTCCGCTAGCGACAAAAATTGATTCAAATTCTGTTTTTTTATCGCTTTCATTAATTAAAAGCTCTTCATAAAGCTTCTCACCAGGGCGCAAACCGACAAATTTGACACCAAGCTCTTCTTTTCCTGCAAGCTGAAGCATCTTGTGCGCAAGATCGGCGATTTTAATCGGTTTTCCCATATCAAGCACAAAAAGTTCGCCACCTTTTGCAATCGAAGCAGCTTGCAACACCAGCTGACACGCCTCGCTAACTAGCATAAAATAGCGCACAATATCAGGGTGTGTGACGGTTAAAGGTTTATTGGCTTCAATGAGAGTTTTAAATTTTGGAATAACACTTCCGCTACTTCCTAAAACATTACCAAAACGCACAGCGACATACTCCGTTTTTGAAAAGCGGTTTAAATTTAACGAATAAATTTCGCAAATTCGCTTTGTAGCGCCCATTATGCTAGTTGGGCGCACGGCTTTATCTGTGGAGATTAGCACGACGCGTTTTACGCCGTATTCATCTGATAAATCCATTACATTTTTCGTGCCTAAAACGTTATTTCGCACAGCCATTCGCGGATTAAACTCACACAAAGGCACATGTTTATATGCGGCGGCATGGACTACAATATCTGGGCGAAATTCGGCGAAAATTTTGGCTAGTTCGTCTTTGTAGACGATATTTACCATCTTTAGTCTGTTTCGCTCATCGGCTAATGTTAGCTCGTTTATTTTATATAGATTAAACTCGGAGTGATCGACCATAATCAGCTCTTTTGCACCAAATTTTAAGCACTGCAAGCAAATTTCACTACCGATTGTCCCACCAGCACCAGTTACCAAAACGACCTTATCTTTAATAAAATTTTCAACAACGCCATTGTCTAAATCTTTTGGTTTTCTAGCTAAGAGATCTTCGATAGAAATATCGCGGATTTTGCTTTGGACTTTTGATTTTTCATCTTCAATTAAAGAGAAAATTTTCACCTCTTTTATGCCGAAATTTACTAGCTCATCATAGAGTTCTTTTAGCTCTTGTGGGCTTAGGCGTAGCGCGATAATCGCTGTTTTTACATCGTATTTTTTGATCGCTTGTGGAATATAATGTTTTGGACGGACGATGAAATTTTCACAATACGTGCCAACTAGCTCATCGCGCCCATCGACAACGCTAACTGCGTAGTAGTTTATGTAGCCTTGTTTCATGCCTTTTAAAACGTGTATTGTCTTATTTGTAGCACCAATTACAATACAAGGCTCATTAAGTGGCGCGGAGCTTTTTGTCTCCAAAATCATACGCTTTAGGGCCCTAAAAGCACTAATAACAAGATACGAAAGTATAAAATCTATCGCAATTACACTGCGCGGAAACGGCTCAAACAGCTCATCAAATGTCAAATAAAATAGCGTAAAGATCAAATTTGATAAAAATAGCGAATAAAATATCTTTCGCGCTTCAAAAAGACCGAAAAATCTCCACGGAACTTTGTAAATTTTAAAAAGCCACAAAAAGCTAATTTTAAGCGCGGTTAAAAAAACCGCTGCCAAGATTAAACCTTTATAAAAATCATTCGGAATGTCGCCATTAAAACGCAAAAAGTATGAGATCACAACGCTGAGTGCGCAAATAATGATGTCAAGTGTGATAAAAAATGCGTATCGCTTTGTTTTTGTCGCTTTAAAAAGTCCCATTAAATATTAGCCTTTATGATTTCACACACTTTATCGATCTCGCTATCGCTCATGTTAGTTCCGCTGGGTAGGCAAATCCCGCGCGAAAATAGATCTTCGCTCGTGCCATCACACTCGCAAATCGCGCCTTTGAAAACTGGTTGCAAATGCATAGGTTTCCATAGCGGTCTGCTCTCTATATCGGCATGATTTAGCGCGTCAATTACCTTTAAATGTGCATCTTTTTTGCCAAAAACAAGCGTCGTGAGCCATCTATTGCCCTGCGCGCCATCAATCTCTGGCATAAAATTTAGATCAAGCCCAGCTAAATTTTGCTCATATTTTTCAAAAATTTCACGTTTTTTGGCTACGCGATCTTTTAATACTTTCATCTGTCCCACACCGATTGCACCTAAGACATTGCTTAATCTGTAGTTATATCCGTAGTCTAAATGCTCATAATGAAGTAGTGGCTCGCGTGCTTGAGTGCTGTAATATCTGGCTTTAGCGATAAAGTCTGCATCATTTGAGATAAGCATTCCACCGCCACTTGTGGTGATGATCTTGTTTCCATTAAAACTCAACGCTCCAGCTTTGCCGATACCACCAAGTGCTTTGCCTTTATAAAATCCGCCAAGTGCTTCTGCGGCGTCTTCAATCACAGTAATATCAAATTTGGCGCAAATTTCGCAAATTTCGTCCATCTTTGCCGATTGCCCGTAAAGATGTGTAACAATTAAAGCTTTTGGTTTTTTGGGCGCATTTTTGATCGCTTTTTCTAGTAATTTTGGGCTTAAATTCCAGCTCTCATCACAATCAATCAAAATTGCGTTGCACTTTTCATAAAAAATCGGATTCACAGAAGCCATAAAAGTAAAGCTAGAAGCCAAAATATAATCGCCCTCTTTTACGCCAAGTGTGCGAAGTGCAAGATGAAGCGCCGCCGTCCCTGCATTTAGCGCAAGAGCCGATTTTACGGCGCAATACTCGCACACAGCTTTTTCAAATTTATCAACATATTCGCCAAGTGGAGCGATATAATTACTCTCAAAAACTCTCTTTATATATTCAAGCTCATTGCCACCCATATTCGGTGGGCTTAGAAAAATTCTTGCCATTTTGCCTTCTTTCAGAAAAATTTCGCGCTATTTTAGCACCTTTTGATTAAATTTGGCGCGGCGGCTTGTTTAATTTTAATCCAGCGTTCATCCGCTTATAAATTTGACCTATTTTTTGGCATAAATTTAGACAATTTTGCAATTCTATTTGCGCTAAATTTGTGACGATTTTTTACTTTAATTTCGCGCTAAAGTTTTTGTATTTAACACAAATTTAGTATCAAAATTTGATTAAATTTTATCTAAATTTATACCTTTTTAAATTTAATCACACGTGCTGGAACACCTACGGCTAGAGCATTATCATCTAAATTTCTAATCATCACAGCCCCAGCACCAAGAGTGCAATTTACGCCGATTTTTACAAGCTGAATAACCCGCGCGCCAATGCCAACGTGCGAAAACTCACCAACGCTAACGCCACCAGCTAGCGCAGCACCCGGGCTAATATGTGCAAACTCACCAATAACGCAATCATGCTCAATTATTGCGCCTGAGTTTATTATCGCGCCTGCGCCAATTTGTGCGTTTGCGTTTATTATAGCCCCAGCCATCACAACGCTTCCGATGCCGATTTTTGCGCTATTGCTAATAGTTGCGCGCGGATGAATGAGGGTAGCTATTTCAAAGCCAAAATTTGCTACTTTTTGCGTTAAATTTGCACGAATTTTATTATCACCAATCGCAATGATAACTGGAAATTTCGTCAAATTTGGCTCGAATTTAACCCCTTTTGCATCGTCTAAAAATATAATCTCATCATAGCCACTCTCGCGCGCAATATCGGCAACGACCCTGCCATGACCGCTCGCACCGTAGATGTAAATCGATCTAGTTTTCATCAGATTTTGCCTAGTGCGAAATTTAAAATGCAAATTTTAAGCTCAATTTTTACCATTGAATTTCTCCGTTGTTGCCATGCCATCTTTATTGACGCCATCTTTTTTGATGACTTTTTTAATCGTTAAAAGCGCGATTTTAACATCTAGCCAAAAGCTTAAATTTTGCGCGTAAAAGCTATCAAATTCAAATTTTTTTGCCCAACTTATCGCATTTCGCCCATTTACCTGCGCAAGCCCTGTGATACCTGGACGCACGGTGTGGCGGAGCTTTTGCTCTGGTGTGTAAATTTCTAAATACTCTACAAGAAGCGGACGCGGACCAATAAAACTCATATCGCCTTTTAATACATTAAAAAGTTGTGGCAGTTCATCTAAGCTACTAGCGCGAATCTTCGCTCCTAAAGGGCTTAGGCGCTTTTCATCGGGAAGTAAATTTCCATCTTTATCGCACTCTTGCGACATCGTTTTAAATTTGTAAATTTTAAAGATTTTTTCATTAAGCCCTGGGCGCGATTGCGTAAAAATCGGTGAAATTTTAAGCTTAAATTTGATAAGCAAATACAAAACAACCATCACAGGGGAAGTCAAAATAATCAAAAAAAGTGCACCAAAAAAATCAAAAAAACGTTTGAAAAATGCTCTATACATCTATAAATTTCCTATAAACATCAATATATTTTTGCACGATAATTTGTGTGTCGTAGTTTTCGCATACCACTTTTCGCGCCTCTTCGCCCATTTTTCGCGACAGATTTTCATCATCAAGCAAAATTTCAATCTTTCGCGCCAAATCCGCGCCCGAACGCACATCACAAAGCAATCCCGTGCGCCCATCGATCACAGCCTCTTCATTACCCTCGCAGCGCGATGCGACGACTGGCACACCCATGCTCATCGCCTCCATTATCGTCATCGCAAAGCCCTCTTTATAGCTTGGCAACGCAAAAATATAGGCACTTTTATAATAATCAGCCGTATTTTTTTGCCAACCCATAAATTTAACCGCACCCGTGCGTAAAAACGTCTCATCCGCACTAGATTTATTCCCCGCAAATCCGCTCCCAACAAAGACAAAAACGCAATCTTTGCGCTCTTTTAAAATCTCGGCCGCCTCGTAAAATTCGCGTACACCTTTATGCCAAAGCGCGCGCCCCATCATCAAAATAACCTTTTTGCCATCAAAATCTAAATTTTGATACAAATTTCGATCAAATTTTGCTGTATCTACGCCGACGGATTTGATTTTTATCACCTTTTGTGGGGCGATTATGCCGTGTTTTACAAAATAAGCAGGATTTGAATCATTAACAAAAATACATCCATCACTCATCATAAACGCTCTGCGATAGAGTATCTCCATCACAAATCGCACAGCGCGCGTTTTAGCGTCATTGTCGATATAAAAACTGCCAAGCCCCTCGACCAAATTTAATATATGTTTAATCCCTGCGCGCCTAGCGGCAAATGTGCCAAAAACGTTTGATTTATGCGCTGAAGTTTGCAAAAAATCCAAATTTAATCCGCGTAAAATTTCACTCAAATTTCTAGTATTTGCGCCGATTTTTAGTGGATTTAAACTCGCTTTATCAAGTTCATAGTGTGCCACGCTAAATTCTTTTTTGATCGCGTTTGAATACTCGCCATCAGGAAAAATCGCCACAACTTCATGACCAAGCTGTTGCAAACGTCGCATAATCGGGGATCTAAAAAAATATATGCTCATATCGCTATGAGATAAAAAACCAAATTTCGCCATTTTACCGCCTTGTTTTAGAGCTATTTTTAAGACAAAATTTACAATATGAGACACACAAAAATCGAGCTGATTCGCGAAGTCGTAAAAATACAAAAAGCAAATTTTTCATCTTTTTAACCTATAAATTTTAGCCTCAGGACGGATAATCACCGGCTCAAATAGCTCTTTATCATACTCTTCCATCACAAAAAGCTGAATCGCAGTCGAGTTAAACATCTTTTTATCCATGATTAAAAAACGCCCATAATCGTGCATATAAACGACGTAAAAATTCGCATTTGCATCTAAATTTACAATGGTTTTTTTAAGCGTCCCATCAAGATTATGATCTGTTTCGATATAGCTATTTACATTATGCCACGAATCGTGAATGTAAATAGAAGATAGATCTCTGCTTAAAACCATACCACTTTCAAAGACAAACCCACCATTTTCGCTCGTATATGCATAGTATGTATCCCTAAAAAATCCATCACCATATGCTTTGCCATCTTTTAGATCTAAATTTGAAAAATATGATATCACAGGCATGATTGAGAGCATTCTATCTGGTAGAAAATAGTAAATTTCGCGCGTTTTATTTGGTAATTGAAATTTCTTTGATTCTAACTGTAAAAATAGCTCAGAAACATCAGAAATTTTATAATCTTTCATCACGTTTTTCAAAAAATCGCCCGAGTTTTTTTCTTTATTTTCTGTATATTCAACCGCAAGTCGCGCCATATTTGCAGAGCTTGTTTGATCCATAAAAAGTGCGTATGAAACTGGAAAATTGTGATTTCCAAGATGCTTTCCGCCATCAATTAGCGTTTTTACGTCGCTATAATACCTAATCGGATAGCCATAATCCCACCACGAAAGCACGTAATCTTCGCGCGATGCGATGCGTTTTAAATTGTCTAAAATTTGAACTTCGCTTTGGTAAAGAACGCTTTGAGTCGTGTAAATTTGAATATGTTTTAGCGATGGATATAGCGCGGCGCAGGTTATTAAAAACAGCAAAAATCTTTGGGCGATTTTTATAATATTTAGCCAATTGACAACAAAATTTACAAAATATCCAAACCCAAGAGCCATAATCGGCACAGAGTAAATCGTAAATCGCAAACCAGATTTAAGAGCTAAAATTCCAAGTCCCAAAATAGGTAGAGAAAGTAAAAATTCTTTTCTTTTATAACAAGCTAAAATAACCCCTGCCAAAGAGATAAAAAATACAACTTTATGCGAGCGAATACGATCCATAAAAAGCCCTAAATCATCGATTAAATACGACGATTCGCGGATTGTTTGATTTACATTATAATAGTGAAAAACATCGCTTGGCGCATCGGATAATGAGCGAAAAAAGTAGAATTTAACCTGAAAAAATATCGGTGTCAAACCACCCATAAATGCAAAAAATAAAAGCACAGCAACGCCAATTAAAACAACACCTTTAACGCCTAAAATTTGACTTTTGTAGACAAAAATAAACGCCAAAAATATCACAGCGCAAAGTTTTGCGTAAATATCGAAATTACTTAGCGATAAAAGCATCAAAATCAACGCTTCATAGCATAAAATTTCGCGCCTTTTAAATACAAAAACATAGAGCCCAAACATAATAATCATCATAAAATTTAAAGAGAAACTAGAGCTATACCACCAAGAGTAAGTAAGCATCGAAAGCGGCAGGTAAAATAGGCAATTTTTATCATTTTTAGCGCATAGTCGTATCATCGCCCATAGCACAAACATCGGCAATACGATATTTAGCATATCAGTATCATAATATCCAGCCATTGTGCGATTATAATAGCTATTTGCAATACTGCCAATAAGTGCTGCAATCAATCCAGCGCGCGAAGCACCAAGCTCATAACCAATAAGTACCAGCGGAACAACAACAAGCGACGCAAAAAATACGCTCATGTAAAGAATAATCGTCTCAAATTTAAACGGCAAAATTTGCGCTAAAAAGGCGGTTATTTTTGAGAGCGGATTCCAAACATAGCTTAGATCATTTTCTTGATGAAACCCAGCTATTAAATCGCGCGCACCCTCTGCAAAACTGTATCCGTCATTTGTATTTATCATCAGCTGTGAATTAAACATAAAATATGGATAATTGTTAGCCCAGTTTATCCAATAGAGCCTACAAACGACGCTGAAAATAAAAGCGATCGCAATCATCAATGAAATTTGTTTTGAAAGTTCGAAATTTCGGATAAATTTAAGAGTTTTGCTTGTATAGTTCATAAATTTCCTCGATTTTTTTAATTAATTGTTTTGAAATTTGAATTTTATCAAACATTTGAGCGCGGATTTTTGCCCTTGTGGCGTAAAGTTCCACAAATCCTGGTTCATCTATGGCACGTTGCATCGCATTTTGTGTGGCTTTTTCATCGTCAACACCGACTAAAAATCCCCATTCGTTTTCGCCAAATAGCTCTTTTGCACCACTTTTATGATCAGAACTAATAACACAGCAACCACAAGCCAATGCCTCAATTAGCGCGTTTGAAAAGCCCTCAAATTTGCTAACAAAGACAAAGCAAAAGCATTTTGACATAAATTTATATGGATTATTATCAAAGCCGATTAAATGCACTTTTTGCGCCAAATTTAGCTCGTTTATCACATTTTGCAGGTGATTACGCAAGAGCCCTTCGCCCAAAATCACAAGATCTTTATCGCAGTTTTTTAGCTTTGAGTAGGCGCGAATTAGTAGCTCGTGATTTTTGCCACTATCTAACCTGCCAACGCTTAGAAAAAATGGCTTTTTAAACGCGATTTCATCATTAGAAAGTTTAGTTATTTTTTCCATATCAATCGCATTATAAAGCACCTCCATTTTACGCTCATCAATACCGAAATTTAGGGCTAAATCGTCGCGATTGCCAATTGAATTTGGCATAATAAAATCGGCTTTTGGATAGAGTTTTTTTAGTAAAAATTTACTTATTTTTGATTTAAAATTTGGCGTTTTATACAGCACAGATGGCGTAGAGCACTCATTAAAAATCATCGCACCATTTACACCAAACATCCGCGCAAAACCAGCCACATAACATGGGCGATTCATCCAAACAAAGTGAATATCAATGCCAATGCTTTGGCACAATTTTTTATAGCGAAGTCCTAAAAATGGTAGTTTGATAAGCTTTTTAAGCCCATTTTCAAATGGTGCAGATTTTTCGATAAAGTGAATTTTTACATCATTTGGAAGCTCATAATGAATGCGCTCATTCATAAGCACAAGATGCACTTCATAGCATCGCACAAGTTCAAAAAGCAGGTTTGACACCACGCGTTCAGCACCGCCACCACCCATGGAATAGATAAAAACAGAGATTTTTTTCATAATAAAACTTTCATAAAATTTATCAAAATTTTACGCTCTAAATTTCAAAATTTCTACTACAAATTTGTCTATTTTGAAAAATACAAAATGGCAATGGCAAAAATAAGACTTTGTGTGATATTTTTCTCTTATTTGGCTTAAAATTTGTCTTATTTAATAGTAGAAATTTAGAAATTTGCTTAACGTGAAATTTGGTTTTATTTATGATTTGAAAAGTCTTTTTTTTTGACATTTGCCATATATTTTTAGCGTAAATTGCATCAAATGCGCCAAGGCAAATCCAAATAAAATCGCCAAATTTCAAGTGTTTAGTAAATTTTTGTTTTTTAAAAGATAGATTTTGATTAAAAGTCATGCGAAACTCTTAATCAATATTGATATAAAAATTCCCCAAATTTTAGGAAGAATTTTTATAAATTTATTTTGCATTGACAACTCTATTTATGACTTCTAGCCACGATTTATTGAATATTTCGATACTAAATTTCTCTTTTAATTTTCTGCTTTCATAAGCATATTTTAGACGCGCGGCTTCGCTTGTCATGAGCGCTTCTAATGCATCTTTCATCGCTTTTGGCGTAAAATCAGTGCTTAAAACTCCATCTTTGCCACTATTGATTAACTCTTTTGCACCATCAGTAGGCGTCGCAAAACGTGCGCAGTCAAAGTAAATAGATTCAATTAAAGAATTCGGTAACGTCTCTTTTAAGCTAGGAAGCGCAACAATAGAGGCTTTTGAATAATAATATGAGATATCATTTCTAAATCCTAAAAACGACACACTAACACCAAGCGATAACGCCAAATCGCGCAAACGTGGCTCTAAACTACCGCTACCACAAAGCACAATCTCCCAGCCATCTTTAATAGAATTACTAATCATGCTGAGTGCTTTGATGTAATTTTCATATCCTTTGATCTTTTCTAACCTTCCAACACTTAAAATAATCTTTTCTTTTTTGCTAAAATCAGCACTTGGCAGATCAAATGGTGAGTAGATTATCTTACGATTTTCTTTCATGAAATCAAATTTATCAAATTCAGCTCTATTTAAAACCGTTAAAAAATCAGCTTTTTTATACGCCATTGTCTTAAATGAACCACTCTTTTCATCCTCTTTTTTAGACTGCTCAGTTAATATTAACTTTTTGTTTAGCGACATTATAGAAAAAGCCAAATCGACATTTGCACTCTCGCCAAGAGAGATAATCAAATCAGGATCCTCGCTTTTTACGCAATTACGAATTTTCAAACGACGATTAGTCTCGGCTAAAAATGCATCTCCGGTTTTAACATCTAGTTTTTCAATGGGCGATTTAAAACTAAAAAGCTCACTATTTTCACCAAAATAAAATATTTTTGTCTCATTTGTTGCGCTCAAAAATTTATCCAATGCGCTTAAATAACGCTCAGAACCGCCGTTTTTTATATTTGTCGTAAAAAATAAAATTTTCATAGATACACCTTAAATTTAATTAAAATAT
>CAUTSW010000019.1:0-20599 GCA_963541085.1 uncultured Campylobacter sp. | reverse complement strand
AATAAAAAAGATTTTCTTTTTAAAAATACTCATAAAAATGGCAAAACAGATGAAATTTTATTAAAAGCTATTCAAGGCGATTATAAAAAAGAGGCATTAAGTGTAGAAAAAGCCAAAATTTTACCACCAAAATCAGTTCAAGAACGCATCAAAAAAGAGTATGAAGAAGCAGTTGCAATCTATGCAAAATCCACGCCAAAATTACTATTTGACACAGAATTTATTATCCCATTAAATAGCAAAATAACATCAAATTTTGGTAACGCGCGCACATTTAATGGCGCGGTAAAAAGCTATCATTCAGGCACTGATTTTCGAGCCAGCATCGGTACAAAAATTCCCGCTTCTAATGATGGTATAGTAAAAATCGCAAAAGATCGCTACTACGCAGGTGGCTCAATCATAATCGATCATGGTGCAGGAATTTATTCACAATATTATCATTTAAGCAAAATTTACGTCTTGCCAGGCGAAAAAGTAAAAAAAGGCGATATTATCGCACTTAGCGGGGATTCAGGGCGTGTAAGCGGTCCGCATTTGCACTTTGGAATTGCGATAAATGGCACATCTGTCAATCCACTTTCGTTTGTAAATAAAATTAATAAAGCACTATTTTCAAACCCAATTTCATCAAATTTGGACAAAAATTCACAAAGCTCAAATTTCACCGTACAAAATGACGAAAATCTAGATCAAATTTCAAGCTTAAATTCAAACGAATTTTCATACTCGCAAGATGGGCTGCCACTCTTAAATTTGTACTAAATTTTTACTATAAAGAGCGCACGAAAATGGAAAACAACCTTTTATTATTCACCGAACAAATCGGCATCGCATCTGCTGCATTGAGTGGATTTTTATTTGCTGTGCGCCAAAATTGCGACTATCTTGGTATATTTTTATCCGCATTTTTGACTGCGCTTGGTGGCGGAATTTTGCGCGATGTGTTAGTAGATAGACCAATCTACTCTTTTACACACTATGCGCCGGTTTCGATTGTGATTGCGGTGATGGTTTGTGCGGCAATTTTTGGAGCACAGACAAAGCGTGAAAATTTGGAAAAAAAATTTATTTTTATATTCACAGACGCGATTGATGTTGTGAGCTTTTCAATTGTTGGCGCAATGATCGCTTGCGAGTGCGAATTTAATTTTTACGGCGTGATTTTGATAGCGTTTTTAAATGGCGTAGGTGGCGGTATTTTGCGCGATGTATTATTAAATGAAGTGCCATGGCTACTAAAAACTGGGCTTTATGGGACTATTAGTATGAGCGTAGGGCTTGTATATTTTTTATTAAATTTATGCGGTTTTACGGGCGTTTTTGCCGTTATGACACTATTTTGTGGTGGCGTAATTTTTCGATTAATTGCCTATTATAAATCTTGGCATCTACCAAATTTTAATTCAATTTAAAGGAGAAAAAATGGCGTTAATGAGTGTTTTTTCACGCGCAAACGTGAGTTTTACAAATGGCAAAGGCTCTGTTCTTTGGGATGAAAATGGGACTGATTATATTGATTTTGCCGCTGGAATTGGGGTTTGTAGTCTAGGTCACGCAAACAAAATCGTTCATCAAGCGATAAAATCACAAAGTAAAAAGCTAATTCACACTTCAAATTTATATGAAATCCCCTCTCAAAAGCTTTTAAGCCAAAAAATAGACGAACTTTTAGGGCGCGAAATGTTCGCATTTTTTTGCAACTCCGGTGCAGAAGCCAACGAATGCGCTATAAAACTTGCTCGCAAATATGGCGCGACGGCATTTTCGCAGAAAAAATTTGAAATTCTCACGCTCGCAAACTCATTCCACGGACGTACTTTGGCGACACTTCAAGCCACAGGTCAGGATAAATTTCATCCAGATTGTTTTGCGCCGTATATGGATGGATTTAAATTTTTTGCCGATATTGATGAAATCATTGCAAATATCGGCGACAAAACTGTCGCTGTAATGATTGAGCTCGTCCAAGGCGAAGGCGGAATAAAGCCATTAGACAAGCAAAAAGTGCAAAATTTAGCCAAAATTTTACGCGAAAAAGAGCTACTTTTAATCACTGACGAAGTTCAATGCGGCGTCTTTCGCACAGGCGAATTTGCTACTTCCATGCTTTATGATATCAAGCCAGACATCATCACATTTGCCAAAGGATTAGGCGGGGGCGTGCCAATTGGGGCGTGCGTTAGTTCGCGTGATATTTTTAGCATAGGCGATCACGGTAGCACTTTTGGCGGAAATCAGCTAGTAACTACGACCGCGTGCGCCGTTTTAGACGCGCTTAGCGCACTAAAATCAAATGGAAAATTAGATGAAAAAATCACAGAATTTGCAAAAAATCTAGACCATCTCGCGCAAAAATTTGATAGTTTAATACAAAAGCGTGTCGGACTAGGGCTAATGCAAGGATTAGTGCTACGCGATGAGACAAATTTAAACAAAATTTGGCAAAAAGCACTCGAAAATCACCTATTAATCTTAAAATCAGGCAAAAAAACATTGCGATTTTTACCAGCCTTAAACATCAAAAAAAGCGCAATCGCCCAAGGTTTTGCAAGATTAGAAAAAACGCTCAATGAAATTTAGTCAATATTTTAAAGGCTGGGCGCATGAAAATTACTACGCAAACGGCGTAAAAATTGGCAAAAATGGCGATTTTTACACCGCTGTTAGCGTCGGGGGAGTATTTGGATTTTGCATTGCAAATAAAATCGAAAATTTACGGATGAAATTTGAAGAAAGTTTAGAAGCAAATTTAGATGTTAATGCAAAATCTTTTGACACAACACGCAATATAAATTCAGATGAAAATTTCATTGATATCGTAGAAATCGGCGCAAATGAGGGCTATTTATTGGCGGATATTGTGCAAGGACTTTTTACGCTTAGCAAGGATTTTACGCGATACAGATTTAACATCATCGAACCGCACGAAAAACTCCGCGAGATGCAAAAAGCACACTTTGCGGACAAATTTGGCGCGGATTTGCAGATTAGACACTATCAAAATTTGCACCAACTCCAAGAAAGTGGCGTACAAAATACGATTTTTATTGCAAATGAGCTATTTGATAGCTTCGTGTGTGAGATTATTCGCGAAGAGAAAATGCTATACATTATTAATGGGGAATTTTTTTGGGGTGAAATGAGTGACGAAACGCGTCAAATGGCAAAAAAATTTCACATAAAAACGGGCGAAATTCCAGTTGGATTATATGAGTTTGTGCGCGAAATTTGCGAGAGCTCAAAAAGATTTTATTTTATTGCGTTTGATTATGGGCAAATGAGTGCGCGTGGCGAAATTAACGCGCGAGTTTATAAAAATCACGAAGTTTTTTCGCTATTAGATATAAAAAATCTAGCCGAATTTTATGGCAAAAGCGACATAACATACGATGTAAATTTTGAGATTTTGCGCTTTGCTTTTATCCAAAATCAAGATGTAAAATATGAAAATTTTACCACTCAAAAACGCGCGTTGATTGATTTTAGGGCTGATAAAATTTTAGAAATTTTACGCGAAAAAGGTGGCGAAAATGCTTATAAAATCGGCGCAAATGAGCTAAAGCGATTGATGATTGAATTTGGCGACAAATTTAAAGAGATTGAATTTTCAAAAGGGCTAAAATGAAAATTTTTATCAAATGCGAAAGTCCGCTTTTGCAAAAAACGCTTGAAATTTACCTTAAAGAGCACATTTGCGAGCAAAAAAATGCCGATTTTTTTATCGGGGATGTGAGAAAATATTTTGAAAAACCGCTATTTTTAATCAGCAAAAATTCGCCATATTTAACGATACCTTTTACACAAAAAGACCTTATTTGCGCACTTGAAGAGTACTATTTTATCCTAAAAAATACTGGAAAAAAAATATCAAAAGAAGAAAAAATTTCAAATTTAATTGACAATTTTAAAGCAAATTTATTGCAAATTTTAAAGGAAAATGATGAGTAAAATTTTTGCCACAATAGGTAGCGGATTTTTTAAAGGAAAACGCCTTGAGCTACCTAGTTTAGGGACTACGCGTAGCACAAAGAGCATTTTAAAAGGCTCATTTTTTGATATTTTTAGATTTGATTTGCAAGGCGCGATTTTAATTGAGTGTTTTGGCGGGAGCGGAAGCATGGCGGCAGAAGCGCTAAGCAACGGCGCAAAAATAGCTATTGCAATAGAAAAAGATAGGAACGCATTTAAAATTTTACGCGAGAATTTTGATTGTTTAAACGCCGATTTGCAAAAGAAATTTAACCAGCAAAATACGTCCGAACTTCGCGCGATAAATGGCGATACATTTGAAATTTTAGAGCAAATTTTAGAAGAAATTTACGCCAAATTTGATGAGAAAATAAATAATACAGCGCGTAAAAATTTAGCGTTTAATAGCGCATCAATGCTAACATCAAATTTAACTCAAAACCCATCGCAAAAACCCGATTTACCGCGTACTTTTTTATATATTGATCCACCATTTCATATCCGCGAAGGGCAGGAAAAAATCTATGAAAAAACGCTAAATTTAATAAAAATCGCCGAGAAATTTGAAATAGATTTTATCGCGATTGAACATATTTCAAGCGTCAAATTTGATGAAATTTCGAGTAATTTTGAGCGCAAAAAGTGTAAAAAATTTGGTCTTAGCACGCTTAGTATTTTTCAAAGGACAAAAAATGGAAATTGAAATTTGGCAAATTTTATTGCTACTTTGCGCCGCATTTATTAGTGGATTTATCGACGCGATAGCTGGAGGTGGCGGATTAATCACAGTTCCATCGCTTTTAGCTGTTGGAATCCCTCCTCACATGGCACTTGCGACGAATAAATTACAATCTACTTTTGGCTCATCGACCGCCGCATTTTTTTTCTATAAGAAGGGTTTTTTTAAGTTACGTGAAGTTGCATTTGGACTGATTTTTACATTTATCGGCGCGATTTTAGGCGCGATTAGCGTGCTTTTTATCAATGCTAGTTTTTTAAATTTCATCGTGCCATTCTTGCTCGCATTAATCTTAATTTACACCATTTTTGCGCCAAATTTGGGTGAAAAACAGACAAATGCAAAGATGAAAAAAAGCGTATTTTATCTGATATTTGGGCTTGGGCTTGGATTTTATGATGGTTTTTTTGGACCAGGAACTGGCTCATTTTGGACATTCGCAATCATTGGACTTTTAGGACTTGCGATGAAATCGGCGATCGCACAAACAAAAGCGTTTAATTTCGCATCAAATTTAGCCTCGCTTGTTGTATTTATTTTCTCTGGGCAAATTTTGTGGATTATTGGCCTATCGATGGGTGTTTTTCAAATTATCGGAAGCTTTGTTGGTGCGAAATTTGTTATCAAAAAAGATGTCAAATTAATACGTGCTTTTTATCTATTTATGGTTACTATGATACTTTTTAGCGTCGTGTATAAATTTTTCAAAGCAGCCTAAATTTGGGCGAAATTTAAATTAATTTTAACCATTTTTTGGCTAGAATCACGACATTTTATTTTATTAAGGTTAATTTTATGTTAAAAGATCAGTTTTTGTTTTTTGGTGCGTTGGTTGGTCATAATCACGACTATTTATATCTTGCTCACTTTCTTTTTGTTGCGCTTCTTTGTATTGTTTTAGGCGTTTTGGCGACTCGTTCTATGAGAATAGTCCCTGGCGTAGTGCAAAATATAGGTGAATCTTACGTTAGTTTTGTTTTATCAATGGGAAAAGATGTATTAGAAGATGAAAAATTAGCTAGAAAATATCTCCCTCTCGTCGCTACAATCGGGCTTGTCGTGTTTTTTGGAAATATTATCGGAATAATCCCTGGCTTTGAATCACCAACAGCAAGTTTAACATTGACTTTAGCTCTTGCTGTATGCGTTTTTGTCTATTATAACTTTGAAGGTATCCGTGTAAATGGCTTTTTTGGCTACTTTAAACACTTTTTTGGACCGATGTTAGCACTTGCGCCAATTATGTTTATCGTAGAAGTTTTATCGCATCTTTCTCGTATCGTTTCGCTCTCATTTCGTCTATTTGGAAACATCAAAGGCGATGATCTATTTTTAATCATTTTATTAACGCTCGTTCCTTGGTTTGTTGCGCCACTTATACCATTTGGTTTGCTTATTTTTATGGGATTTTTACAAGCGTTCATATTCATGATTTTGACATACGTTTATATCGCTGGTGCCGTTGTTATCGACGAGGAATGATATACGTTTTACACTTTTTACGTGGTGCATCTTGGGGTTTGATCTTCATTGGTGCGCTATTTTATTTTAGTTATTTTTACCCGAGAGTAAATTTATATTTTCTGCTGTTTTGTATGCTTCCGGGCACTGTTTTTTTGATTTTTATATCACTTTTAATAGAAATTTTTAGATTAAAAAATAGCAAAAAGGATTGAGTTATGTTTGAGATTATTATTGGTTTAGAGGTGCATTGTCAATTAAATACCAAAACAAAAATATTTTGTTCATGTTCTACAAGCTTTGGAGACAAACCAAATACACACGTTTGCCCAACTTGTTTGGCACTACCTGGTGCGCTCCCTGTTTTAAATAAAGAGGCTGTAAAAAAGGCCATAAGCTTTGGCAAAGCTGTAAATGCCACAATAAATCGTCGCTCAATTTTTGATAGAAAAAATTATTTTTATCCAGACCTTCCAAAAGCGTATCAAATTTCACAATGGACTATTCCCATAGTCGAAAATGGCGAACTTTTTATAAATGTTGATGGTATAGAAAAACGCGTCGGCATCACAAGAGCCCATCTTGAAGAAGACGCTGGCAAAAATACGCATGAAAACGATAGAAGTTTGGTTGATTTAAATAGATCCGGAACACCGCTTTTAGAGATTGTTAGCGAGCCTGATATGCGTTCTAGTGATGAAGCGGTCGCTTATTTAAAAAAATTACACTCGATTTTGCGATTTTTAAACATTTCCGACGCAAACATGCAAGAAGGATCGTTTCGTTGCGACGTAAACGTCTCAATTCGTCCAAAAGGCGACAAAAAACTCTACACACGCGTTGAGATAAAAAATTTAAATTCATTCAAATTTATCCAAAAGGCGATTGAATTTGAAGTAGATAGACAAATTTCAGCTTGGCAAGATGGCGTTTATGATAGCGAAATTGTGCAAGAAACGCGCCTATTCAACACATCAAATTTCACAACAAAATCAATGCGTTCAAAAGAAGACAGCGCAGAATACCGCTATTTTCCAGATCCTGATTTATTAAATGTTATTGTAGATGATGAACTTTTTGAGGCTGGCATCAATATCCCCGAGCTTCCAGATGAAAAACGCGCAAGATATGTGCGAGATTTTAGGCTTAAACAAAGCGACGCTGATGTGATAATCTCAACATATGAAACGGCGCAATTTTTTGAAGATCTTTTGGCGCAAAAACATGAACCAAAACTCTGCGTTACTTGGCTTTGCACTGAGCTTTTAGGCAGACTTAAAAACGGCGTAACAATCGAAACTTCGCCGATTAGTAGCGCAAGGCTTGGCGAAATTTTAAGCAAAATCGAAGATGGCACAATCTCACAAAAAGCAGCAAAAGATGTGCTTGATTATGCAATGGAAAATGATGATAAAATCGATGGGATTATCGAAAAATTAGGTCTAAAACAAATTAGCGATGACGGCGCGATTTTGAGCGCAATAGATGAGATTTTGACGCAAAATCCAGAAAAATTAGCCGAATTTCACAGCGGAAAAGATAAGCTCTTTGGCTTTTTTGTGGGGCAAGTTATGAAAGCTGGAAAAGGCGCGTTCAATCCTGCTAAAGTAAATGAATTATTAAAAACAAAACTCTAAAATGCAACATATTTTGCCAATATTTTGCTCCAAATTTGCCACTGAATTAGGGCAAATTTGGGTGAAATCTTTCAATATAGCTGCGCCGAAATTTCTATTAAATTTAGTTTTAAATTTCTATAAAATTTTGGCGTTTATTTTAAAATTTAAATACAATTTTGCTCAATTTTGGTATGTAGTTTTAGCCACAATTAAAAAAAAGCTAAAAATTTTAAATTTCTCAAATTTATTGTCAAATTTGAGAAATTTAAAATTTAAATTGTCAAATTTAATGCAAATTTCATTTCAACTCTATTCGCGCTGGGTTTTAAAAAATTTATTCATATCAAATTTAAAGTATCTATCCATCAAAAATAGACCAAATTTCTCAAATCACTTACAAAAGGCATCACAATGAAAACAGCAAAAATAGCCATTATAGGCGCGGGAAAATGGGGACTAGCGCTATTTGGCGCACTTGATCAAAAAAATGAGTGCGTTATCACTTCGCGCACTCCACGCAACATCACTGGATTTGTTGATTTAAAAACCGCGCTTAAATCGCCTTATTTGTTAGTAGTCCTTTCAACACAAATCACAGACACATGGCTTAGCGCAAATTTTAACACCATACAACGCCCAAAAGATCAAAAAATCCTAGTCGCTTCAAAAGGAATTGACGCGCAAAGTGGGAATTTTTTACACCAAATTTACGAAAAATACATCTCGGCTCAAAATTTAGCCTATCTTTCTGGACCATCTTTTGCCGATGAAGTAAATCGCGCCTTGCCATGTGCTCTTGTTGTGAGCTCAAAAAATAGCGATATCGCAAAAGAATTTAGTGAATTTTTTCCATCATTTATGAAAGCCTACACAAGTAGCGATGTAATCGGGGCTGAAATTTGCGGTGCGTATAAAAATGTAATCGCGATTGCCGGCGGGATTTGCGACGGGCTAGGTCTTGGCAATAACGCAAGAGCGAGTTTGATCTCGCGCGGATTAATCGAAATGGATCGTTTTGGATCGTTTTTTGGCGCGGCAAACGAGACATTTTTGGGATTAAGTGGCGCTGGAGATCTATTTTTGAGCGCTTCTAGCAACCTTTCGCGCAACTACCGCGTGGGGTTTGCATTGGCAAATGGACGTAAAATAGACGAAATTTTGCGCGATTTAGGCGAAGTAGCAGAAGGTGTAGCAACAGCAAAAGCCATAGTAAAAATCGCAAATGAGTGGCAAATTTACACCCCAATAGCACGCGAAGTCGCGCTGATAATTGATGGAAAAAGCCCAAAAACTAGCGTTCAAGATCTCTTAAAGCACGCAAAATCATAGCGCGAAAATGCCGAAATTTGCCCTTGGCACGAGTTTAAGAGCAATAAAATCAAAGCGCGATTGTCTTTAAAATTTAATATCTTTATGGGGCGAAAATATATCGTGGCATAGCTAAAATTTAGTGGATTTTTTAAGCAAAATAGAGATTATTTGAGTTTAAATTTTTGCGAAAGTTGTAAAGAATTTTACAAAATTAAGAAAAATTTGCCACCATCTTAAATAATCTTAACAAAATCAAAAATTTATTTTGCAAATTTTAAGAGTAATCAATAAATGAAGCAAAACTAGCACAACACGAGCGGATGCGTTTTTCAAGCAAGATGAATCCTAAAATTAAATTTTCAAAAACAAAAGCTATCCACTTGGCTTTTAAGCCCGTTATCGCGATTAAAATACCACAAAATGAGTTCATGAATAAGATTATAAATTTAAAATTTTGCTTTGAGCTATTTACAAAACATGCGTGATAATATCGCCGAAATCTATTTTCGTGGTTTAAAAGTTTTAAAACAAAATTTAAATAAAAATCGCACTGAAATTTAGAGTTTTAGTTAAATTTACGCCGTGATTATTGGCGTTGCAAACATTCACAAAAACTTCTTAAAATATCCTATTAAACCGCTTTTGACGCTATTTTATTACAAGCAAAAGCAAAAAAATTAAATAAAACAAACCAAAGTTAAGCAAAAATTTAGATTAAATTTGCTCAGAAATTTGATTGCGTTACATAAAAATCGAGGTGTAAATTTGCCTAGAAATTTCAATCTAATCAAGATTTTAATTTTAATTCAATCTAAATTTAATCAAAACCCAGTTCTAAGAGCAAAATCATCGCTTTTTCTAAAACATCTAACCAGCGTAATACAAAACCTACTTTTATAAATATTTAGTCAAAGCAAATTTATCCCTTTTAAAACAAATAAAATAAATAAGAAGTTTTTAAGCAAGATGATTTAAATCTTAAATTAGTTTAAATTTAGCTAATTCTTGCCTATTTCCAGCCACTCATCGCCCATAAAAATGAATATTGGTGGCTAGGTGTTTTAGACAACATTAAGCTATAAGTCTTTTTGATAACTTTTGTTTAAACTTCTTGCTCGTCTGTGCTTTTGATCTCCTAAATTTTTACCGCGCACTCATTTAAATAAGAATTTTAAAACTATTATTTATCGTTTGTGATTTTCCTGCATTTCATTTTTAACTAGAAGTTATAAATCAACGCAAAAATCAAATAAATTTCAATTAATTTCACAAAAAATAATTAAACTGAGTTTTATCTTAAAAATCTTTATTGAATCAGTTTTGATTACTTTAATTATTGCACCAAGTTTTTGTATGTTATTTTGGGCGACTTAAAGACGTTTTGTTCTGCTTTAAAAAACAAATTTAAAACTTTTTTTAAATATCTCATTTTAATTTCATCAAAAATTTAGTTATTTTTTACGTTTATTCTATTATTTGTAAAATCGCGCTGGGTTTATTAGCTTTTACAACGCTTTAGGCAACGCAATATTGCTACAAATTTGCTTTTAATTTTTATGCAGATTTAAAAGCAAATTTTATTAAAATTAAAGCTAAATTTGCATATTATTCGGTCCTTTGCCAACTTAGCTCATCCGGTAGAGCAGCACATTCGTAATGTGCAGGTGTCGTGTTCGAGTCACGAAGTTGGCTCCACTTTTTCACTCATTTTTTTTAAAAAACGGACTTTTTCATACTTTATTCACATTTTGTGGATAAAAGCGAAATCCGTTATTTTACTCATTTAGAATACTTTTTACCTTTTTAATACGTTTATCAAGCGGTGGATGAGAGGCAAATAACCCGCTAAAAGCCGGCAAAAAGAACATATGCGCGCATTGCCTTGCTTTGATATTATCTATTTTTGAAAAGTTTTTTGAGCTATTTAACCAAGAAGTGTCACTATTTTTGGCATTATACGTTTGCGCGGCGGATTTTTTATTGAAAAAATAATCTTTTAAATTTGGCTTTTTTGCACCGTTTTTCCACTCTTTTTTCATCGCATCTGTATCTTTAAAATATATTCCATCATCATACGTTTTGCCAAATTTTTGTATCATCAAAAGCTTTGATAAAGCCTGCGCCATGGCGTTTGGATTGCGCGTATATTTCACGCTAGAAATATCTGCTAGATACTCTTTTTCACGTGAAATTGCACTAGAAATTAGCTGTGCAAAAAATGCACCAATAATCCCCATCACATAAAAAACCAAAGCAATAAGTACAATTTGCCCCTTATTTTTGCTATTTCCGCTATTGCGCACTGAACGCAAAATTCTAGCCCCAATGAGCGATATAAAATCCAAAGCAAATACCACGCCAATGAGCTTTATATTTAGCCTTACATCGCCATGATATGCATGCGAAAACTCATGTCCGATTACCGCTTGAAGTTCGTCTCTATTGAAAGTTTTTAGCGCGCCAAGTGTTACAAAAATCGCTACCCGCTCATCTAAATCGCCAAAATTTTCTCCACTACACATCGCGTTTACACCGCCTTCTTTATGCATTATAAAAACTCGTGGCATTTTTACATGTGAGGCAATCGCCATCTCTTCGATAATATTTAGCAGTATTTTTTCGCTATTTTTTTGCGCTGTTTGAATCGAAATTTCATCAGCGTCTAAAATCTTCGCGAGTGAATTTATTGAGAATTTATCAATTTTTGTCTTATAAAAATATGCGCCAATCGCGACAAACGCCATTAAAAAGGCAACAATTAAAGCAAGTGAATTTGTATTTACAAATGAATTCTTGTACCCCAAATACTCAATGTCAAGTTGATATTTATCATTGCTTAAGGCTAAAATCAAATCGGTAAGCGCATAAGTCGTCCAAAATATGAGCAAAATAACACAACAAAATATGAAATTTAGCCATTTGACATTTGATTTTGCAAGCTCTTGGTGAAAATTTATTGAGCTTTTGATAAATGGCTTCTTGCCTAAGCGATACTTTGCCAAAAGCGCAAGCAAAACAGAACTAATCACAACACAAACCCAAATATTACTAATTGTAAAAGAACCAAACTTTAGACTTGGTGTGTGCATTGGGATATAAAACAAAATATTTACTATCCAAGCGAAAATTTCCATTTACTTACCTTACAAATTAACAAAATTATGGTCAAAATTCTCCAAATTTTAACCATAAAAAATAAATTTTTTAAAACAAAATTCGCCTAAAATGTTATCTTTGGTGCAGTGTTTATATCTTCGTTTTTAAACTCTAAAAGCCCCAAATCTTCGTGAAATTTAGGAAAAAATCCAACCACAATATTATTTGGAAATGATTGTTTGTATGTATTATAAGCTGTAACTGAATCATTGTAAGCTTGACGTGCGAAGCCTACTTTGTTTTCAGTAGATGTAAGCTCCTCGCTTAGCTGCATCATGTTTTGATTAGCTTTTAAATCAGGATAGGCCTCCACCTGGATATTTAGCCCTTTTAACGCACTTTGGACGTTGGTTTCAGCCAAGCCAAGTTCGCCTAAATTTCTATTTTTCAAACCATCTTTTTCGATTTTTTCTAGCGCACCTATGGCTGAATTTCTAGCATTTACAACCTTTACTAAGACGCTTTCTTCATAAGACATATATTTTTTTGCGATTTCAACTAAATTCGGTATCAAATCATAGCGACGTTTAAGCTGAACATCAATTTGCGCAAACGAATTTTTCGCTTCATTTAAAAGCGCAACTAGTCTATTGTAAATTCCAACCAAAAATATTACAGCGATAACAACTATCGCCAAAACTATCAAAAATATTTTCATTTTTTTCTCCTTAATTATGATTAAAAGTATCGTGATCGTGCTTTGTTGTTTCCGCTTGTGGAAGCGCGACCTGTGCAATTTGCGCAAATTGAACATTTTTCATGCCAGCAATTTGATTTTTAAATTCCAATATATCAGCACCGTGACCTTGCAAAAATAGCGTCTCTAAACAGTGATTATGATCAATATGCACATGCGTAGTGCAGATGACATTGACTTTTGCGTGGTGCTCCAACTCTGTCTTTTTATATAGTAAATCAGTTTGATGATGATCATAAAGTATCGTCAAAACACCGGTTAATTCGCCCTCAAATTTATCCCATTTATCTTTGATGATTTTTGAACGAATCAAATCGCGAATAAATTCCGAGCGCGAAGCATACTCTTGCGTCACAACTTTTGAATCTAAAATTTCTAGCAAATTTTGTGGCAAAGAGATAGAAAAGCGAATTATATCTTCTTTCATAAATGCTCCTTATATATCAATAAAATTCCGCAAATTGTATAAAAATTTTTATTATAAAATAATTATATTTTATTATTCAAAGCAAATTCTAGCTGTCCGATCGCTATATTTTCATCATTTATTGCGTTTTTTGTGTTGAAATGGACTACTTTATTGTGTTTTTTTAGCTCTTTTAATGTCGCATTCATCAAAGCTTGATTAGCAAAAACACCACCGCTAAGCACTACTTCTAAATCAAATTTCAGCGCAATTTTGGCAACAATTTTTGCGATCGCGTTTATAAATTTAGAACACGCTAAGCGCGGCTCATCGCTAAGTGCACCAACAAAAGCACTTTTGTATATTATTGCGCCATCAATTAGATCAAATTTATAGGAATCAACACAGTTTTCATCATAAAATTTTTCTATTAAATTTCCACTCATCGCATCATAAGTTGAAATTTTTTTGCCAAAAACAACCGCGCAAAAGGCGTCAAATATGCGCCCAAGTGAGCTAGTTTTTACAGCGCATTTTTCAAAAATTTGAGATAAATTTCGATCTTCAAGCTCATTTAAATTTAGTTTTTTTGTTGGCAAATTATATTTTTTCAATACAGAAAAGGCGAGTTTGTAGATATTTTTGACCGCATTTTCGCCACCAATTAAAGGAAATTCATCAAAATGAAAAATGCGTTCAAAACCAAATTTATCAAAAATCATCACTTCCCCACCCCAAATTTCTCCCAAATTTGGCCTATTCATATCTGTTTTCATCGCGCCAATACCTGTGCCATCAAAAGCAAAACCGAGAAATGATTTAGTGTTTTTTACCGAAATTTCACTCAAAACAGACAATAAATGCGCGTAGTGATGCTGAATTTTTCGCACACAAAATCCAAGACGCTCAAAATATTTAGTATGTAAAAAATGTGGATGCAAATCGCCAATGATTTCATCAAATTTTAGATCATAATTTTTTGTAAAAATCTCCAAAATATGCAAAAACCGCGCAAAAACAGCTGGATTTTTGAGATCACCAATATACATAGAGAGAAAAATTTCACCATTTTTATAGATCGCAAATGAGTTTTTTTGCTCCGCACCAATGGCTAAAATCGTGCGATTTTGTGCACATTTTGTAAAAAAAATGTTCGGGCGTAAACCGCGACTCATTCGCAAAAATACCTGTTTTGGCAATTTTAAATTTTCATCTAAATTTTTCGCAACATAACACAAGCTATCGTCGCTTGGCGTAATAATTTCGCGTTCATTATCAAGATAAAAATCTATCACAAGGCCCATTTTTTCTAGCAATTCACGCTCATTAAAAATAATCGCTTCGCCGCTAATATTCGCACTTGTAGCAATAAGTGGATTATGAAAATATTCAAAAAGCAGAAGATGAACTCCAGTTGGCGCGATGAAAATTCCAATTTTATCAGTGTTTGGGGCGATGGCGTTTGGTAAATTTGTGCGCGTTTTTAAAAGCACAATCGGTTTAATATTGCTAAGCAAAATTTCGCGCTCATCACTAGAAATTTCGGCAATTTCGTGCGCCATTTTTTCATTAGCACACATAATTGCGAGCGGTTTTTCTGGACGAAATTTGCGCTCTCTTAGGCGCAAAATCGCACTCTCATTTTTTGCATCACACACCAAATGAAAGCCGCCAAGTCCTTTTAGAGCGATGATTGCTCCATCTTTTAGCTTACAAGCTGCAAATTTTATAGCCTCTTCATCAGTAGCTAAAATGTTGCCATTTTTACCTTTTAAAAAAAGTTTTGGACCACAAATTTCACACGCTATCGGCTCAGCGTGAAAACGCCTGTCTTGCGGGTTTTTATACTCTTTTTTGCACTCTTTACACAGCTTAAAGGCGTCCATAGATGTATTTTTGCGATCATATGGCAAAGCTTTGATGATTGAAAGACGCGGACCGCAATTTACGCAGTTTATAAACGCATAGTGGTAGCGTCTGTTTTGTGGATCATAAAACTCACGCGCACACTCATCACAGACGGCAAAATCAGGCAAAAGCGGATTAAAAACATGCGTATTATGCGAAGGCGAAATGATAAAACGCGAAGTAGAGTTAAAATCGGTTGATCGCGTGGAAATTTCGTAGCCAGCTTCACTGCAAATTTCAAAGATATTTTCTAAATGCAACCGCGAAATTATGCGCGAAAAGTCGTTTATATTGATTTCATGACGTTTTAAAATATCTATTCGGGCAAGCGGTGGAAGATTTTTAAGCAAATCATTCTCAAAATTATCAATAGCTTTTTCATTTGCAATGGCGACTATTTTTACACCTTCGCCATCGTTATAAATTTCCCCACAAATACCTAATTTTTGGGCTAAATTATAGACAAAAGGGCGAAAACCGACACCTTGAACGATACCAAAAATCTCAAATTTTACAGCTTTTATGTGTTGCATTATCCGTTTAAATCAACATACACAAAGCCCGATTTGATCGCTAAATTTGATTTTAGAAATCAATTTTACGCACGTATTTGTAAAAATACTCTCACTAAATAATGAGCCTGTCGCGATTATGTTTTCATAACCCAAATCTTGCTCTATGTTATCAAAATGATCGCTTAAAAAATAGGCTAAACTCTCGATAATTCCATAACTTAAAAGCTTTTCATCGCTACCTGCTAGGCGATACGCCATCGCGCTTTTTATTAGAGCGATTAGATTAAAATCTATGCCTTGTTTCACGCAAAAATCGACTTTTGCGCCCTTTTTTCCGAGAAATAATTTCGCATTTTCAACTAAATTTTGTGCACTAGAATTAAAAATTATACGTGCGATAATTTCAAATATGCCGTAAAAATTTGGCTTTTCACAAATTTGCACAGGAATTTTACCATTTGGAAATTTAAAACTCTTCTCAAAATTACAAAGCAATTTCGCGCCAGTTTCATCGGATTTTATCTCATCGTAAATTTCATCAAATGTTGCAGGAATGATAAATTTTAGTAGAGAAAAACGCTTTGTATCCTTATGGAGCATAATAAAATCAGGCTCATTAATATCTAAATTTATATGAATATTAACGTTATTTTCTACGCCAAATTCGGTACAAATTTCGCTAAATACATTGGTTTTTTCTAAATTTTGTTTTTTTTTAGATGCAAGATTTGATGGCGATACAACAAGAAATTTGTTTTCCAAAATAGCTATTTTAAAACGTTTTTGCGAAGTTTTCGCACTTAGAAAAAATACACCATTTAGATAAAGACGCTCAAAAACCTTAAATAAAAATAGATCTTTTGTGATTTTTACATCAAAAAATGCCGGAGCTTCGACGTGATTTTTGCGAAAAATTGCATTTAGTTTTAGATTTAAAATCGGCTTTTCAAAGCTCGCAAGCGCAATCAGACTCTTTTCATCTGGCGCAAACATCTTAGAAATGGCAAGCAAATTCGATGGCAAAATAAAATCACTCTTAAAATCAATATATGGCAAAATTTTTACCTCACCAATATCATCACAAATTTCTAGCGTTTGATTATGTAGCAGCTGTAAAAACGCAAATTCGCTCATCTCTTCCCAATTTTCATCTGAAATTTGAACAAATTTACCATCTTTTTTTACACTAATTCCACTCAAAATACCAAACTCATTGCGCGTAATCTCTTTTGCTTTTAGCATTTTTGGCGTCAAATTTGGCAAATTTGGATTTAAAATTTGTACATTTGTTTGCGAAAAATCAGAGCAAACTTTTACCTCACTATCGACTAAAAAGATAGAATTTGGAATTAAATTCATACTTTCATCGCCAAATTTTAAAATTTTATCTTCGTTTTCTTCGTCAATAAACAAGGAAATCTCGTTTGCATTTTGATGAATTGAGTATTTTAAACCACTATTTTTAGCATAAAAATCCAAAAAATATAACAAAACGCCGTTGTCGCTAGGATAATTAAATTTAAACTCCACTATCAATTTTGTTCCTTAAACGCGTTAGAAATTATTTCGCTCAAATTTACATTTTTGCACTGTGAAATTTCAAATCCACAGCCACGCAAATAGGCTAAAATAGTATTTTCCATCAACTCAATGGAATTTAAAATTTCATCACTTAAAGCGCATGACATCGGCTCAATTCTTTTAGGAATGACACCTAAAATATGAGTTTTTGGCATATCACCATAAAGCTCCATGAATTGTAAAGTTTGCAACATCTCGATCTCATGTGCAGATCCCGACCACGAAATTTGACGTGGCATAGCGCTATAAGGGAAAAAATAGACATCACCAATTAAACCACCATCGGCACTAATACAATCAATCACAATCAATTCATCACATTCGCTAATAGTTGGTATCAGTAAATTTGCAAGCGTCCCACCGTCTATAAATTTGATAGAGTGTGGACCGAAAAATTCATATTTTTCGCGCAAATAGTTGCAAAAATGCACTCCCACGCCCTCATCATAATATAAAATATTGCCGATACCAAGGACTATAAAATTCATTTAAATTTATAACCATTCACAATAGAATCAACCGAGCCATTGCGCCCTTTGATTGAGTTAAAAATCACCATATAAACATGAATTGGTACAAAAATCAAAATATAATTCATACATAAGTGATGTATCGTTCGCACTTCACTAAGCCCACCAAAAATCGGCTCTAGTCTATCAAACATCGCAAAAATAGCACCAAGTCCCTCGTGATAAACATGTGAATAAAGCATCACGCCAGTTAAACAGACAAAAAATAAGCAAATATAAAATGTAACATACGCGACTAATTGTAGAGGATTATACACACCACGAATGTGCGGGTGATCACCCAAAAATAGGTAAAATTTTATCTGTGCGATCCAAATTTTGATATTAAAAATATCTTTAAAACTAACAAGTTCTTTTTTGCTGTAAAAATCAAAAAAGAATAAATATGATTTAAAAATCGTCACACCAATTAGCACAAAACCAGCCACAATATGCACAAATCGCCACTTTGCTTGTAAAAATAGCGTCGGTCTATCAGAGACACTAGGAGATAAAAACACATATGCCAAATAATATCCGCTCACGATTAAAATCGTAATCATGAGTGCTCTCATCCAGTGCGTAAATCTAAGTCCAGCAGAAAATTCATACTCTTGTTTCATCTTTTTATCCATTTCTAGCAGACGATATTCGGATTAATTTTATATTCACTAATATTATTGCCTTTTGTATCCATAACATGCACAGCACAAGCAATACACGGATCGTATGAGTGAATTTTACGGATAATTTCTAACGGTTGTTTTAAATCGGCTATTTTCATACCGACTAAACACGCCTCATAAGTAGCCATTTGTCCTTTTGAATCCTTTGGTGAAGCGTTCCAAGTGCTAGGCACAACAGCTTGCCAATTTTTTATAACGCCATTTTTAATGCGACACCAGTGGCTTAGCACACCGCGCGGAACATGCCCCATATAGCGACCACGATACTCTTTGTTTTTATCAATGAAATATTTTGCGCAAGTTTGCGTATCGCCTGATTTTATGTTTGCGATAAGATTATTAAATGCCAAAAGTCCATTATCAGCGATGACTTTTGCCTCTATCATTCTAGTAGCCGTTCGACCAAGAGTAGATAACACAGCCTCTAATGGCAAACCAGTGTCTTTTAAAAATTTCTCAACAACAGGCACGACAAATTTATTTCCTTTAGCAAAATTTACAACTATATTTGCCAAAGGTCCAACCTGCATAGGCATACCATTATAACGCGGAGCTTTAATCCATGAATATTTACCTTTTGTATCAAATACTTTTGTCGTTACAATTTCACCTTTACCATCAATATTCTCGCCATCTACAAAACCGGTATAATTTGGCTCTTGCTCGCCATCATAAGGGTGAAGTGGCGCATCATTTTTATACCATGAGTGAGTTGCTTCTTCTGTGATTTTACTCTCATCAATATCGTGAATTTTACTTAAATCGCCATTTAAAACTATACCGCTATCAAATAAAAATTCATTTGCGCTGTATTGAAATTCTTTATATGTAAATAAATTTGCCACGCCTACATCGCCTAATACACTTGGTTCTTTTGCATATGCGCCACCAGCCATCAATAAATCAGGATAATATGCACGATTTACAAAGTCGGCAACCTCTTGAAATTTAACCATATATTCACCAAGTCTTGATGGATTTAATATATCCATAACACACGTCACGCCACCCACAGTTAAGCTTTGTGGGTGTGGATTTTTGCCACCAAAAATCGCCATCGCCTGTGCTGCTACACGCTGAATTCGCAAACACTCTAAATAGTGGCTAAGCGCGATCAAATTTTGCTCAGGAGTTAGATGATATGTAGGATGTCCATAATATGCATTTGCAAAAGGTCCCAAATTTCCTTTTTCAACAAATTTCTTTACGCGATCTTGAACTAATTTTAGTTGATCTTCGCCACAAGCAAACGGATAATCACAAAATTTAAAAGCCTCTTGACTCGCAGCTTTTGGATCAGCACTCAATGCACTAACAATATCGACCCAATCAAGCGCGTGCAAATGATAAAAATGGACGATATGATCGTGTAAAAATAGCGCATTATTCATCAAAGTTCTAGTTAAAAGCGCATTTAATGGAGGTGTAATACCAAGTGCATTCTCAACAGCAACAATACCGGCCCTATAGTGAGAAAAAGTGCAAACTCCACAAATTCTTTGCGTCATAAAACCAGCATCACGCGGGTCGCGACCACGCAAAATGGTCTCAATACCACGCCAAAGCGTAGAACCACTGTAGGCTTCTTGCACGACATTATTATCATCTACGACGACTTCGATTCTTAGGTGTCCTTCTATTCTGGTGATTGGGTCTACTACGACTCTTTTTGACATTATTTATCTCCTTTAAATGCACTAATTACCGCATGAGCTGCAATCGCTACGCCAGTCAAGGCTAAAATTCCAACACCGATTTTATCCGCTGTCGCATCTGCACCAAATCCATTAAATACACTTTTATATAATCTATTTGATAGTGGTTCTTCAAATGGTCCCATATTATCCCAAAAATCAGGCTCTGAACAACCGATACAACCATGCCCTGCTTGAACCGGCCAAGATGTGTGAGAATTAAAACGTTCTTGCGAACAATTATTAAATGTATATGGACCTTTACAACCTACTTTATACAAGCAATAGCCATTTTTTGCACCCTCATCACCAAATGTTTGCACAAATTCACCAGCATCAAAATGC